>NZ_BPLI01000014.1:0-77216 GCF_019656175.1 Bacillus sp. BML-BC051 | reverse complement strand
AATAAAATAACAATGTTAACGCCATTTACAATGTATAAAATATTGCATAAAACAACAAAACTATGCATGTCCCATAAAGTGAAACTTTAATCAGTGGGGGTTTTCTTCATCTCCCACTGATTATTAGTTGAACCAATCGGACTTTTATGGGCAGTTGATCCCCCGCCTAACTTCTTTGCTTTCGCTGAATTTTGAGATGGGGGTCTTACTGCCCATTAAAGCGGGATAAATTTTAATGCTAAATAAAAAAAGCGGTACATCCACTTCATCGTGGATGTACCGCCTTTTCACTTATATTTATAGTTCTTCACAATTCTCTTCGAAATAAGATTGTAGTTTTGCAATAACTTGCATTGGTTCATGACCTTCAATTTCATGACGTTCTACCATCGTTACAATTTTTCCATCTTTTAATAAAGCGAATGATGGAGAAGAAGGTGGATACCCTTCGAAATATTCACGAGCTCTTGCTGTTGCTTCCTTATCTTGACCTGCAAACACCGTTACAAGATGGTTAGGACGTTTATCATAATGTACGGAATGCGCAGCAGCAGGACGAGCAATACCACCTGCACAACCACATACAGAGTTTACCATTACAAGTGTTGTTCCATTTCTTTTAAACGCTTCTTCTACTGCTTCCGGCGTCGTCAATTCTGTATATCCAGCAGAGACAATCTCTTCACGTGCTTGGCGGACAACATCATTCATAAAAAAGTTAAAATTAATCAATCTTTTCCCTCCTCTAAAACTACCTATTTGTATCTTACCAGTTAATGTTTATGAAATACAAGTAAGTTTACTTGTATTTGGGTATAGAAAAGGTGTTAGAGCTCTTGCTCTAACACCTTTTCTTAATGGCCACGATGCTTTTGCTTTGCTTTTTGTACTTTAATTAAACGTCTTCTTTGTTTTTCAGCTTCTCGCTTCTCTTTAGACTGCACTTTCTTTTCCTGTTTATGCAGTTCATAAGATAAGCTAATTGCCTCTTGCGCCTTAGTAAAACGTTTTACATTTACTTCTTTTGCCGCTTGTCGTATGATACGTTTTATATTTTTTGGACGCTGTTTTTCTTTCACTTCCACACCGCATTTTGCAACGTGCTGGAAATATGCTAACATTGGACCATTCACAAATATAAGTACTTCTTCATCTGAAGGTTCCATTCCAAAAATATACCGCGCTCCATACAATTTCCCTGTTTCTTTATGCGTAATAATTCCTACGAAAAATTGACCATCGTGATATACTGTCAAATCCATTGACAGCCCCTCCTTTAAAAAAATTAGAAATACTGGACATCCCGGAGGGGAAGGTTACTGACATGTAATCATGCGTCTGGACTACCGACCAGAACTGTGTTTTTGTATTTCTTTCACTATTATTATATCCCTTTTTCCATAATCTTCATATATTCAGCAATCATTTTTTTATGCGATCCTACAATATAATCAGGTAGCTCTGTTAGTGGGAAGAATGTAAGCTGAACTGCTTCTTCTTTATTCATAACAAACTCCCCTTCGTATTCCTCGGTATAATAGGCTGTCGTTACGGATTGAAATTCATCACCATTTGCTAATTTTGTAAAATAGTTCGCTCCAGAAAATACATTAATTAATCGCAGGTTCTTCACTTCTATTCCTGTCTCTTCATATACTTCACGGCAAGCTGTTTCTTCTGGTGATTCTCCAAGCTCCATTAGCCCGCCAGGCAATCCCCATTTTCCGTAAGGCTCTGTTCTTTGCTGTAATAATACATATCCATGTTCATTTATAACAAGTACAACAGCACCAACTAAAATTAAAGGGCGATGACCAACTACTTTTCGTAACTCCTCTACATATCCCATCGTATCCCTCCTTTTTCGTTGTCCACACTATTGTATCATATGTATGAAACGACAAAATGCGTATATTTTTCATTTTTTTAACAAAATATTTATTTTATGAGCTTCATCTACTGTAGCTAACATAATAGATTCGACTTCTGCACTCTTCTCTAGAAATTCTCTCGCCCACGCTTCTGTTTTTCCTACTAAAGCAAGAACATCTTTCTGAATGCTCCCATCCTTTACTAATACAAAAGAAACTGGAGATTTTTTCCCCGCCACTTTCAGATCAATCCGCGAAACTGCTTCATATTCTGGATATTGAAATATAGAAACCACACCATTCGCTTCCCATAATGCTAATTTAATCGTTTGAATATCGCTCACATTTCGCATACGAAGTTCTGAAAATAAATATTCCACCGTAATTCTCGCTTTTTTCAAATTACTAAAATCAATGGAACCATTGTGTATAAGAATAATAGGTGCTGGCTCTAAAAAGCGTCTCCATCTATCCCATTTCAACATTAAGACTGAGCTTATAATGTGAAGTACAACGAGTATGAACGTTGTGATCATCGAACCGAGTAATCCCACTTTTTCATCAGATAATGCGTTAGAAATATTCCCACCAAGCAATAACACTAATACAACATCTAAGAAACGAAGTTGTGCGATGGACCTTTGCCCCATCGCTTTCGCAACTAATATTAAAAATATGTATGCTATAATAGCCCGAATAACCCACTCACTATTAGAAAGATGCCGTGCTCCTTCAAAAATATGCATATGCATCACTTTGCACTCCTTACCCGTTTCAAACTGCTATTCTGTTTTAGTTTGCAACGTTTAAGAGCATATATGTAAAAAAGCTGGTTCGCATTTACACGAACCAGCTTTTTTACTTAACAGAAAACATATACTTTTTATACGTTTTCCGTACCGATAATATGAGACCCATCATAATCATATTCGAGAACAAGGAACTTCCCCCATATGATAAGAAAGGTAATGCAATCCCTTTTACAGGCATTAATCCAACGATCATACCGATATTTTGGAATATTTGAACCGTTAATATCCCAATTGATCCAGCACATAATAATGTACCGAATAAATTATCAGCAGAATAGCCAATAATAATTGTTCTATATAGTAGTAATAGGAACAAGAATACAACTAACGCTGCTACGATAAATCCACCTTCTTCGGCAATTGTAGCAAAAATAAAGTCAGTATGCTTCTCAGGGATATAGACGTTCCCTTCACCAAAGCCTTTCCCTTCCATACCACCACTACCTACAGCTAAAATCGATTGCTGTGTTTGATAACCTTGATCTGCATTTTCAAATGGATTTAACCAACCTACAATACGTGATTGTTGGTGAGGTTTTAGTAACGTAACTAAATTATTAAAGAAGAAATCCTCATACCTTACGTAAATAAATATTAACGTAGATAATACGGTCACCGGAATAACTGTACATAAAGCTATCAATTTCTTCTGAATACCTGACATAAATAAAATACATGCAATTGCAGCAGCATATAAGAACACCATCCCTGTATCCGGTTGGCTATATACAACAGCCATAGGCGGGAGGGATACTAGCATAATTTTACCTACTAATTGTAAATCTGTTTGGAATGTCCTTGCCATATACTGTGCATTATGCTTCACCGCTATACTTGCTACTACGAGAAGCAATGAAATTTTGAAAAACTCAGATGGTTGAATTTGTCCAACTAACGGAAACACAAACCATCTTTTTGCGCCTAATTTTTCAGGTGTAAAAGTGGAAACTGGTAGTATTTTCAAAAGAATAAGTGAACCAAATCCAACGATATAAAGTGGCCAAGACAATTTTTGTAATTGATCTAAGTCGATGCTTGCAACAAGCAGTAACAATACAACTCCAATTATGTAGTTCAAACCCTGTTTCATCGCAAAGTTTGCCTCTCCATATTGGCCAGTTTGCTGACTGCTATATATAGCAGCTATACTCGTAACACATAATGCAAACAAAATTAATATTAATTTTACATCTAAACTTTTTAGAAACTCGGTACTTCTTTTCATGACATCCTCCTGAAACATTGTTACAGCAAAATAAAAAACCAGGAGTCAACATTCTTCATGTTTTGACGACTGATTACACATTATCTATAAAACACTTATATAGAATAACTCTCTTTTTCATACAATACAATATATTATACTACAGTTTCGTCAGTAAGATTTGCCAAAAAAAAATTATTCTTTTCTTATTTTATATCTATATACCATATATCAGCAATGTATTTTCGTAAATTTCTAATACATACTCGTTCATTGTAAGATTGCTGGGAAAAGTGATGTACATATGTAGGATGCAAATGAAGAAATAAGATAATAAAAAGCTCGCATAAGCGAGCTTTTTATTAATATACAGATGTATTATTTTCTGACGTATTTTCTAGAATTTCTTTTACACGTCCTAAGAACTTACCACAAATTAGGCCATCTAGTACACGGTGATCAAGTGATAAACATAAGTTAACCATGTCGCGAGCACCGAACATACCGTTATCCATAATTACTGGGCGTTTTACAATTGATTCAACTTGTAAAATAGCCGCTTGTGGGTAATTAATAATACCCATAGATTGAACAGAACCGAATGATCCTGTGTTATTAATCGTAAATGTTCCACCTTGCATTTCGTCCGCTTTTAACGATTTCGTACGTACTTTTCCTGCAAGCTCTGTAATTTCACGAGCGATACCTTTAATCGTCTTCTCGTCCGCGTGTTTAATTACTGGTACAAATAGTTCATCCTCTGTTGCAACAGCGATAGAAAGGTTAATATCTTTCTTCTGAACAATCTTATCGCCAGCCCACATTGAATTGATTTGAGGATACTCTTTTAACGCTTGTGCTACTGCTTTTACGAAGAAAGCAAAGAACGTTAAGTTAAAGCCTTCGCGTTTTTTGAAATCACCTTTAATTGAATTACGGTATGACACAAGGTTTGTCACATCTACTTCAATCATCATCCAAGCGTGTGGCGCTTCGTGTTTACTACGTAACATGTTCGCTGCAATTGCTTTACGCACACCTGTTACTGGAATTTCGATATCGCCAGGCATTGTTGGTACAGAAACTGGTTTTGCAGCTTCTACTTTTTGTGCTACTGGAGCTGCTTTTGGTGCTTCTGGACGAGCTTCTACTACTGCTACCGCTTCCTCTTTCTTCACACCTGCTTGCGGAATATTTCCAGATTCCACTAGCTTTAAAATATCTTTACGAGTGATACGGCCATTTGCTCCCGTACCTTCTACTTGATCTAAATCAACGTTATGCTCACCCGCAAGTTTTAAAACAGCTGGTGAAAAACGTGGTTTTCCATCAGTTGGTTGTTTTGCTTTCGGTGCTTTTTCAGGCGTAGCTACTTCTGCCTTTGGTTCTTCTTTTGTTTTTTCCTCAACAGCTGTCGCTGCCACTTCATCTGCGCCTTCTACTTGAATAACACAAACTACTTCACCTACAGCTAACGTATCACCTTCACCAGCGATTAATTCTTTCACAATACCAGTGAAAGATGATGGTACTTCAGCATTTACTTTATCAGTCATTACTTCTGCAAGCGGATCATACTTATTTACGTGATCGCCAACATTAACGAGCCATTTACTAATTGTACCCTCTGTAACGCTCTCCCCGAGCTGAGGCATTGTAATATTTTCTACAGCCATGTATAGTCCCCCCGATTAAAATTCCGCAAGTTCACGCATTGCTTTTTCAACTTTATCTGGATTTACCATAAAGAATTTTTCCATTGTTGGTGCATATGGCATTGCTGGAACGTCTGGACCTGCAAGACGTGCGATTGGCGCATCTAAATCAAACAGACAATTTTCAGCAATAATTGCTGCCACTTCACTCATAATACTTCCTTCTTTATTGTCTTCTGTTACAAGAAGAACTTTACCTGTTTTAGAAGCTGCTTCAATGATTGCTTCTTTATCTAATGGATATACAGTACGTAAATCAAGAACGTGTGCAGAGATGCCATCTTGCGCTAATTTTTCAGCCGCTTGAAGTGCAAAGTGAACACATAATCCGTACGTGATAACAGTAATATCATCACCTTCACGTTTTACATCTGCTTTTCCAATTGGTAATACATAATCATCTTCTGGCACTTCACCTTTGATTAAGCGATATGCACGTTTATGTTCAAAGAATAATACTGGATCTTCATCACGAATTGCTGCTTTTAATAAGCCTTTTGCATCATATGGTGTAGAAGGGATAACAATTTTTAAACCTGGTTGGTTTGCAAACATCGCTTCTACAGATTGTGAATGATACAATGCACCGTGAACACCTCCGCCAAATGGCGCACGAATTGTAACTGGACAAGTCCAATCGTTATTAGAACGATAACGAATTTTTGCTGCCTCAGAAACAATTTGGTTTACTGCTGGCATGATGAAATCAGCAAACTGCATTTCAGCGATTGGACGCATACCATACATTGCCGCACCAATTGCTACCCCAGCAATTGCAGATTCTGCAAGCGGTGCATCCAGCGCACGATCTTCACCAAATTGATCATACAAACCGTGTGTCGCTTTAAATACGCCACCTTTTTTACCAACATCTTCACCTAAAACGAATACTTTCTCATCGCGTTCCATTTCTTCGCGCATTGCTAATGTAATAGCATCAATATAAGACATTACAGCCATGAAACGTTCCCCCCTATTCTGCGTATACGTGCTTCAATGCATCTTCAGGTGCTGCATACGGAGCATTTTCTGCATATTCTGTTGCTTCATTTACGATATGCATAATTTCGTCTAACATTTGTTTTTCAGATTCCTCAGTTAACACACCAGCTTCTTTTAAATAAGCAGCAAATGTTATAATTGAATCTTTTTTCTTTGCTTCTTCTACTTCTTCTTTATCACGATAAACACGATCATCGTCGTCACTAGAATGTGCTGTTAAACGATATGATACTGTTTCAATTAAAGTTGGGCCTTCACCACGACGGCCGCGGTCTGCAGCTTCTTTTACAGCTTTATATACTGCAAGTGGATCGTTTCCGTCTATTGTATATCCAGGCATACCGTAACCAATTGCACGATCTGATACATTTTTACATGCTAATTGTTTTTCAACTGGAATAGAGATTGCGTATTTGTTATTTTCACACATGAAAATAACAGGTAACTTGTGTACGCCAGCAAAGTTTGCACCCTCATGGAAATCACCTTGGTTAGAAGAACCTTCCCCGAATGTAACAAACGTTACTAAATCTTTCTTTTCCATTTTTCCAGCTAATGCAATACCAACTGCATGTGGTACTTGCGTTGTTACTGGAGATGATCCTGTCACAATACGATTTTTCTTTTGACCGAAGTGACCAGGCATTTGACGACCACCAGAGTTTGGATCTCCAGCTTTCGCGAAAGCAGACAACATAAGCTCTTTAGCTGTCATACCAAACGCTAGTACAACACCCATATCACGGTAGTATGGTAATGCATAATCTTTCTCTCTATCAAGAGCGAATGCTGCTCCAACTTGTGCCGCCTCTTGTCCTTGACAAGAAATTACGAATGGGATTTTACCAGCGCGGTTTAATAACCACATACGTTCGTCGATTTTACGTGCAAGTAACATCGTACGGAACATTTCTAATACTTGCTCATCACTTAAGCCAAGCTCTTCATGGCGCTTTTCTTTTACTTCTGCCATTTTTCATAACCTCCTAAATCCACATTTTTATGCGTGTAACGCTTTTCCATCTACAGCTAATGCTGCTTCACCAATCGCCTCAGATAATGATGGATGCGGATGAATTGTATGTGCTACTTCCCACGGTGTTGCATCAAGTACTCTTGCAAGACCAGCTTCAGAAATCATATCTGTTACATGTGGTCCAATCATGTGAACACCAAGAATGTCATTTGTTTCTTCATCAACTACAAGTTTTACGAAACCATCTGATTCGCCGTATACAAGTGCTTTTCCGATTGCACGGAATGAGAACTTACCTACTTTTAATTTATAGCCTTTTTCTTTCGCTTCTTGTTCTGTTAAACCGACAGAAGCAACTTCCGGACTGCTATATACGCACTTTGATACCATAGAATAATCAATTGGTGTAACTTCTTTACCTGCAATATGTTCTACTGCAACAATTCCTTCATGAGAAGCAACGTGAGCAAGTTGTAAGCCACCGATTACATCTCCAATTGCGTAAATATGAGATTCTTTCGTTTGATAAAACTCATTTGTTTGAATGTATCCTTTTTCCACAACGATATCCGTATTCTCTAAACCAATATTTTGCGTATTGGCTTGTCTTCCTACAGATACAAGCATTTTTTCTGCTTTAAATTCTTTATTCTCACCGTTATGTTCAGCTTGAATTGTTACTCCATTATCTTTTACCAATGTTTCTGGTAATACTTTTGCACCAGTTACCACTTTAATACCTTTTTTCTTGAATAGACGTTGCATTTCTTTTGAAACGTCCTGATCTTCTAGTGGTAGTATCGTTTTCGCATACTCTAATACTGTAACTTCTACACCGAAGTCAGCAAGCATAGATGCCCACTCAATACCGATTACACCGCCACCAACGATAATGATCGAACTAGGAAGCGTTTCCATTTTTAGAGCATGATCGGAAGACATTACATACTCTCCGTCTAATTCTAAACCTGGTAATGAATTCGGACGAGAACCTGTTGCAACAAGTACATTTTTTGGAATTAACATTTCATTCTCTTCTCCACTTGCAAGTTCAACCGAAATTGTCCCTGGCATTGGAGAGAAAATAGATGGGCCAAGAATACGGCCAATACCTTCAAACACATCAATTTTACCTTGTTTCATTAAGTGTTGAACGCCTTTATGAAGTTGCGTTACAATCTTCTCTTTACGCTCTTGCACTTTCGCAAAGTTTAGTTCTACATTACTTGCAATAACCCCGAACTCTTCGCTTTTTTTAGCAGTTGCGTATACTTCCGCACTACGTAAAAGAGCTTTACTAGGAATACATCCTTTGTGCAAACAAGTACCACCAAGATTTTCTTTTTCAACAAGTGCAGTTTTTAAACCTAGTTGCGATGCTCGAATAGCAGCAACATATCCACCAGTACCGCCGCCAACGATGACTAAATCATATTCTCTTGCCATTATCTCAACCCCTAGCTACTGTTTGTTTTTCTCGTACAACATACTCTTTCGGCGCTTCTTCTTCACGTAATACACGAAGTGCTCCTTCTGCTAATGCTTGTAATTCATCTTCCCCTGGATGTACGATAACATCTGCAATCCAATCCACACGTTCTTTTATTTCATCGACAAGAATTTTACTGTACGCAAGTCCACCAGTTAGAACGATTGCATCAATTTTTCCGTGAAGTACAGCGCTAGCTCCGCCAATCTCTTTTGCAACTTGATATGCCATTGCTTTATAAATAAGAGTTGCTTCTGGATCACCTTTTTCAACCATTTGTTCTACTTTAATCGCATCATTTGTACCGATTAGACTTACAAGTCCACCTTGTCCAACAAGTTTTTTAATCATTTCGTCACGGTAATACTCACCAGAGAAACACATCTCAACTAATTGCCCTACCGGTACTGTACCAGCACGCTCTGGACTAAATGGTCCTTCACCGTTTAAGCCGTTATTCACATCAATAACTTTTCCTTTTTTATGAGCACCAACCGTAATACCGCCGCCCATATGTGTAACTAATAAATTTAAATCCTCGTATTTGTGATTTAATTCTTCAGCTACTTTACGAGCAACTGCTTTTTGGTTTAATGCATGGAAAATGCTTTTACGTTCCATACCAGCAATACCGCTTATACGAGCAATCGGCTCCATTTCATCTACAACGACAGGATCTACTATGAATGCCGGAATATTTAATCCAGAAGCGATTTCATATGCTAAAATGCCTCCAAGATTTGAAGCATGGTGGCCACTAAATCCATTTTTTAAATCTTCTAACATCGAATCGTTCACTGTGTATGTTCCGCCTTCGATTGGACGAAGTAATCCCCCACGTCCACAAACTGCGTTTAACTTTGAAATGTTAATACCGTGAGAATGTAGAACTTCTAAGATCGTTTCTTTACGAAATTCATATTGGTCGATAATTCTCTTATATTTTCCAATTTGTTCTTCGTCATGACGAATAGTCTCTTCTAAAACAGGTCTTTCATTATCAAAAACACCAATTTTTGTGGATGTACTACCCGGATTAATAACAAGAATTCGATTTAAGGACACTGTTGCTACCTCCACTAATAAATTCAAAAGGAAGTGGAAACCTCATAAGAGGTAACCACACCTTTTGTAAAAGTAATATATGAATGATTAGCGACGGCTAATAATGTCGTGACCGTTGCGTAAGTATGTGCTACGAGAGTTTTTCAAGCTTGCAATGCGCTCTTCAGCTAAACGATCTGCTGCTACATAAGTTGCAATGCCATCACGTTTTGAAATTTCAATTACTTTTGCAATTGTGTCATAAATTGACTCAACACGTTTTAGTGCACGTTCTCTATTGTATCCATATAACTCGTCTGCTACGTTAATTACACCACCTGCATTAATAACATAGTCTGGTGCGTATACAATACCCATTTCATGAATCACGTCGCCGTGACGATCTTCTTTTAATTGGTTATTTGCAGAACCTGCGATTACTTTTGCTTTAAGTTGTGGAATAGTTTCGTCATTAACTGTTGCGCCTAATGCACATGGTGCGTAAATATCACATTCAACACCGTAAATTTCATTTGGTTCAACTGCTGATGCACCGAATTCTTCTACCGCGCGTTGTACAGCTTCTTTATTAATATCTGTAACGATTAGTTTTGCTCCTTCAGCGTGTAAATGTTTGCATAGGTGATATGCTACGTTACCAACGCCTTGAACAGCAATTACTTTTCCTTCTAAATTATCAGTACCGAAAGCCTCTTTCGCAGCTGCTTTCATACCACGGTAAACACCGTATGCAGTTACTGGAGATGGGTTACCAGAAGAACCGAATGATGGTGAAATACCTGTTACAAAGTCAGTTTCTTCGTGGATAATATCCATATCATCTACTGTTGTACCAACATCTTCAGCTGTAATGTAACGTCCGTTTAGTCCTTGAATATAACGTCCTAATGCGCGGAACATCGCTTCGCTCTTATCTTTACGTGGATCACCGATAATTACTGTTTTCGCACCACCTAAGTTTAAGCCAGCTGCTGCGTTTTTGTATGTCATCCCTTTTGCAAGACGCAATGCATCTTCAATCGCCGCTTCTTCAGAATCATATGTCCACATTCTTGTTCCACCAAGAGCTGGTCCAAGTGTTGTATCATGAATTGCAATAATTGCTTTTAAACCAGATTCTTTATCTTGACAAAATACTACTTGCTCATAATCATATTTTTCTAAGTATTCGAAGATTTCTAATGTCATTGTCGTTTCCCCCTAGTGTTTTACCCTATTTGGTTTATTTTGAAGCAGTCGCAACTGCCAATGCTAATGAATATACTTTTGTTTCTGCTGAATCAGCACGAGACGTTAAAACAATCGGTGCTTTTGCGCCAGCAATCATAGCTCCTACTTTTGCATCCGCAAAGTATACGAGTGATTTGTATAGCACATTTCCAGCTTCAATCGTTGGGACGAGTAAAATGTCTGCCTTACCTGCTACATCACTTACTATGCCTTTATGTTCTGCTGCAATTTGTGATACTGCATTATCTAAAGCAAGTGGCCCATCAACGACACAATTTTTAATTTGTCCGCGGCGATTCATTTGAGTTAACATCGCTGCATCAATTGTCGCTTGCATCGCAGGATTCACAACCTCTACCGCTGCAATTGGTGCTACCTTTGGCAGATCTATTCCTATTGCCCGGGCAACTTCTACAGTATTCTGTATAATAGCAGCTTTCTGTGTTACATCAGGTGCAATGTTCATCGCTGCATCTGTAACAAAAATTAGACGATCGTAATTTGGAACTTCAAATGCTGCAACGTGTGAAAGTACGCTCCCTTTACGAAGTCCCCACTCTTTATTTAATACAGCTTTCAAAATATTCGCTGTTGGGATGTTTCCCTTCATAAGCACATCTGCTTCGCCATTTCTTACAGCTTTAACAGAAAGTTCTGCAGCCTCAGCACTTGATGCTGCTGCAATCACTTCAATATGTTCTGAAGTTTGTAAACCATGTTCTTGTAACATCCCCATTATTTTTTCTTGATTTCCATATAGACGAAATTGAGCTAGCTGTAATGTAATTGCTTTCGCTACAGCTTCAATTACTTCATGATCTTCAGCTACTGCTACAGCCACAGTTTTTTTAGGCTGGCCTGCTGCTTGATCAATTAAGTGTTCTAACTTCATATTTTGTAATCAACCCTTTCCGTCGTCCCTCGTCTTTTTATAAAGCAAATACCGTGCCAACTTTTCAAAGTGGTCTTACCAATAATGAAAACGCATTCAAAATGCAGTAAAATCAATACTTTGGAAAATAACAAAATATTCTGTCTTGATTTGTCGTATTTTGTATACCATGCAATAAATTGCACGGTACGCAATTTATTGCATGCTATTTTTTGCACACTCATACTTTTCTAGCTTGTAATATAAATTTCGAACCGAGATTCCTAACGCTCTTGCCGTTTGTGTTTTATTTCCACCGAATCTCTCTAAATATTCATGAATGATATTCCCTTCAAACTCCGTCACTAAATGTTCAAGTGGCTTTTCTTCCAACTCAGGCAATAAATGAGTTTGCTTTGATTCCACCTGCTCTTCGTTATGTAATGGCGGTAAATGCTGTACATCAATATAGGTCTCGTTATAATTCATAAAGATAATAGCTCGCCCTAAAATATTTTCAAGTTCCCTCACATTCCCCGGCCATTCATATGATTGTAAATATAAAATAGCCGGATCAGTAAGCCCCTCAATATTCCGGCCATAATCTTGATTAATTTTTTGAATTAATCTTTCTGCGATTGCCGGTATGTCCCCTTTACGCTGACGAAGAGATGGGATTTGAATTGGAATTTTATTTAATCGATAATATAAATCCTCCCTAAACTCTCCTGCTAGAATGGCCTTTTCTAAATTCACATGTGTCGCTGCAATTACTCGAACATTGATAGGAATTGCTTTCGTTCCACCAACTTTTACAATCTCTTTTTCTTGCAACACGCGAAGGAGTTTCGCCTGCGTATTTGCAGATAGTTCCCCTATTTCATCTAAAAAGATACTACCGTTATTCGCTTCCTCAAAGAATCCACGTTTTCCGCCTCTTTTCGCGCCAGAAAATGCCCCTTCCTCATAACCGAATAATTCACTTTCTAGCAACGTCTCCGAAATAGCTGCACAGTTTACACGAACGAACTTATTATATTTTCGATTACTTCCATTATGGATGGCATGTGCAAACAATTCTTTACCCGTTCCAGATTCTCCGCGTAATAATACTGTCGCTGGTGTATTCGCCCCAAGTTTCGCCTGCTCGATAGCCGCCGTTGTTTCATCAGAATTTCCGACAATGTCATCAAATGAATATTTCGCTTCTAACGTTCGAATAATTTGCCTTGCCCTATTCAATTCATTTGTTAACTTTTGAATTTCTGATACGTCACGAATTACACCAACGCTCCCTTTCAATATCCCATCCACAATGACTGGCGCTACGTTTACAATTACATCTCGCTTTTTTTGCCCAATCTTCATATGTATCCCTCGTACCGCCCTACGCGTTCGAAGTACTTTCATATGCATACTTTCACCTTCTACAATATCAGTTGTAGCCGGCTTTCCAATAATGTCCTCTTCTGTTAAACCTGTTAATTTCGTATAGGCAGGGTTAATTACTAACCCTCTTCCTTTTTCATCCACGACTGAAATTGCTTCCTCAGACGAGTTGATAATCGCCTCAAGTAACGTTTGAATTTCTTTTAAATCTGTAACTTCTTCCGCCAGATCTACAACTTCTGTTATATCTTTAAAAATCGCAAATGCCCCTTGTACCTCTCCTCCTTCTTTTAATATCGGAATACGGGTTGTAATAATTTTCTTTTCATTCTCTAATGTCAGTTCATAATTTACTTCTATTTGTTTCGTACGTATAATACGAAGCAATTTACTAGTCGGAATAACCTCTAAAATATATTTCCCTACCGCATCTTCTTTTTTATATCCAATAATACGCTCTGCACTTTTATTAAATAGGCGAACTTGTCCCTCTCGATCAATCACAATCATACCGTCATGCGTAGAATTTAAAATTAAATCCCCTTGCTGCGTTTGTTCTTCTAACTTTCCAATTAAATCTTCCTTCTCATGTGCTAATCTCGTAACAATTTTCGCAATATCGCCTGGTATAAGCAGCGTATCTTTATGCTTTTTCTTTAATAACTCTTTATGTAGATCATCGTCACCTGTCATATCAAATATTACATCAATGTGCATAGCAAGAAACTGCGTTACACTCTCTCCAATCGTAACCCCATATTCCGTAGCCATTTGTAATCCTTTCGCTAACGGATTTATATCAATAATCCCTATAATTTGAAATATATTTGAACTTTGTAACAGATTGAGCAGTGTACTGCCACCTTCACCGGCACCAACAATTAACACTTTTTGTTTCATATATTACACTTCCTCTCGAAGTATCTCTGCAAAATTTTTCACACCCTTATCTTACTCGTTCAGCCCCCTCTTGACAAACCCCCTTTCCATATAACATCATTAAAATAAACAAAATAATCTGAAAGGGAGCGTTTATATGCAGCGTTACCTTGCTCTATTATTAGCACTCATCCCTATTTCATTAGCTGTGTTTGGCATTAAGTTAATGAGAGATACTGTATTTGGGATTCTATTTCCTCCACTCTCTATACTTTGGTTACAATTTTTAATTGGCGCTCTTTGCTTCGCGCTCGGGTTTTATATTTTTGGCGGCTTCGTCTTACACCGAGACCGTAAACGAAATAAAGTACAAGCTCGCTTTAGAAGATAAGAAAGCCCCACTATTTATAAATAAAAAATGAGACCGTTACACGCGGTCTCATTTTTTTATTGGCAATAACATTCTTGCCGTTTCAGGGTAATCAGTAATAATCGCCGAAATATTCATATCAAAATATTTTCGCATAAGCGTTTCTTCATTAATTGTATAAGGGCGAACCTCTACACCACTCTCCATCGTTAATTCAGCAACGGCATCTTGCAGATAACGATAATTCGGGTGTACTGCTGTAGCACCCATTTTTTGTGCATACGCCCATGGACTATGCAAACCTTCGCGATATAGAATCGCTGTTTGAATATCAGGAGCCATCATATGACACTTTTTCATACTGTAGTGATTAAATGAAGAAAATATAACACGATCTTCTAGATTATATTTCCGCACAAGCGTTATAACTTCTTCTTCTAAACCTCTGTATGGGATTTTATTATTTTTAAGTTCAATATTAAGTAGCAACTCTGTTTTTTCAATCCATTCTAACACTTCTTCTAAAAGAGGTATTTTACAAAATCCTACTTTATCACTGAATGTGTAGCTCGCATCTAATTTACATAAATCCTCATATACATAATTTCGAACCGCACCTTTTCCATTTGTTGTCCTGTTCACTGTTTCATCATGAATGACGACAACCTTTCCGTCTTTCGTTAATTGAACATCAAGTTCAATTCCATCTGCTCTAAAAGATTCAGCTGCTTCAAATGAAATCATTGTATTTTCTGGGTACGTTCCCGCTGCACCACGATGTGCAAATATAAGAGTCATCCTCACTCCCCCAATCTTATGCTATACTATACGAAAAAGGAGGTACTTCTATGAGACCATTACAAATTTCTCCAGACACTGCAGTCCGCCTATCAAAAGCATTAGGTGTTCCACTCGAACAACTTATGCATATGCCGCAGCACATTTTAATTCAAAAGTTAGTTGAATTAGAAAAACAAAGTAAAGACGAAGAATAATACAGTCCTGTTTTGCAGGGCTTTTTATTATTTTCTATTATATCACGGATGACTTCCCTACTAAAATCCTTTAACGGATATACTATGATTCCATTTAATCTTTTCTTCAAACATTTATAATCAATACATTAAACCCCCTCTTTTAATAAAAGAGGGGGTTCTTACTACTCGTTCCAATTACTCAAATTATGCATTTTTCTTTTCTTTGTTAAAAATCATAAACAATTTATATAATCCTAAAGAAGCTGGAATATTCATAAATGCAAATGCTTCATAAGTATAATGAGGAGCTGTTTCCCATAGTAATAAGAAAGTAAACACCCCTAACGTACTAATCATCGTAATCCGTATAACTTCCGATTCATTTTCATCTTTCTTTTTATAAAGGATAACAGCCGCCAGAACAGCTACATAAACAAATAATTTGATAACATACGAATATACAGTAACGATCTTATAATTCGTTGTACTATAGTTCGATACGTAATTAGTTATCGCGTCGTTCTTCTGCTCAAACCATTCTCCAATACGGTACATGGAGAACTGGCTCGATACCCATTCTCTAGTTATTTTTTCATTTAAATGCCGTACATAGCCCATTACACCAAGTTCATTAAAACGCTGTACTATAACTTTTTTATTATGTTCATCCAAATCCTTTGTATTTTTTATATTTTCATCATTAATATAATCTGTATCCGCCTGATTCCAAACACCATACGTATCTTTATTCAAACCCATTTGTACCCAATGGGTATATGGAATTTTTTCAATTTCATTATCGGTGCTGAGATTTAACTTTGTCGTTATACCTTTAAAACTTACAATAAGGATTAAACAAAATAAAACACTACTTAATACCTTTACGGAATACTCCTTACGAAACTTAAAAATATTTTCAATTAAAATCGCTAACGCTACCGCCAATGCTGTCGGTCTTATAATATAAGTACCAGCTGCCAAAACTCCTAATAAAATCCATAAAATAATCTTCATTCTTTTTGTTTCCGCTGTTTTCAAACATAAATATGTATACATCGTTGCTGAAATAAAAAATATTACTAATGTATGCGTATAGAAAACTGGCGCCTGCCAATATATAAAAATGTTTAGCACAGATAACACAATCGATATGTGGGCAGCTTTAAAATTTGTAATTTTCTTTACAATCAATACATTTAAAATGATACTACCTGTTATACATACTATTGGTAATATTTTTATTGCTATATCTACACTTCCTACCAATTTAGCAAAATATCCTCCTAATAATACAATATGTGTATTATATGGATAAAATAGAAGCTGTCCCATTTCTAAAAAATGATTATCTCCCTTAAACACAGAGACAATTCCTTCTTTAAGGATGGCATAATCGCCTACAACAGGGTTAAATGCTATGGAAGTAATAATTATTTCCATCGTTAAAATAATTACGATACCTAAAGCAATCATAATATTTGTGTACGTTCTTTTCATTTTATTAATAGCCCATTTATAATACATAAAGAAGAGCGCAAATAAAAGCAACGTTGCCCCTATAACAGCACCGACCTTTTTGGGAGTATACTCCTCAGTCGGATAAGGAAATTCACCACTCATCAAAATTGTTTTCGGGATAAAAAATTTACTTACTATCATTGAAAATATAGATAAAAACACCGTCATAACAATGATTGGGTAAGCTCGATTCACTATTTTTTTAAAAGTCATTCATCCATTCTCCTATATCTCTTAACTTTTCCCAATCAATGATACGTTATAGAGATTATGATGTCAAACTCACGTATTTCCTGTACATATCCTTATGTTCACTGCATTTTTCTACATAAATTTATATATATCCCCTCAAAATCCTTAAATCGAAAGAAATAAAAAGACCAACGAATTCTAAAATTCATTGGTCATTACATAAAAAGTTCATTGGTTTTACATTTAATATCGAGTATAAATTTAAGGAATGATTAAGCTTTACTAAAACTTAAACCTTTTACTACTTTTACTCTCAGCTAGCCTTATGTTCAAGTCTCAGCTTATCCGCAACCATTGCGATGAACTCGGAATTTGTTGGTTTTGCTTTTGACATGGATACTGTATAACCGAATAAAGACGAAATAGAATCAATATTCCCACGACTCCACGCTACTTCAATTGCGTGACGGATTGCACGCTCGACGCGGCTTGCTGTCGTATTATATTTCTTCGCGATATCTGGATACAATACTTTCGTAATAGATCCCAGTAATTCGATATCATTGTACACCATAGAGATCGCTTCCCTTAAATACATATACCCTTTAATATGAGCAGGCACACCAATTTCATGAATGATACTCGTAATGCTTGCATCTAAGTTTTTCGGCTTTCCATCTATTGTCGTTGCTGAGCGGAAAGATGGAAGTGGACGTTTAATGGTAGCGTTCGCCTTACCGCTAACTTGACGAATATGACTCGTTAAATTCTCCATATCAAATGGTTTTAATATGAAATATGAAGCACCTAAGTCAACTGCTTTTTTCGTCACATCTTCTTGTCCAAATGCTGTCAACATAATTACGCTAGGCTGTCTTAGCCTTTCAATATGTCGCATTTTCTCTAGTACAGCTAAACCATCTAAATGTGGCATAATAATGTCTAAAACAAGTACATCCGGCTGCTTATCATTTAATAAATTTAAACACTCTTGACCATTATAAGCAGTACCGATTACTTCCATATCATCTTGAGCAGCTACATAACTCTCTAGCATTGATACTAATTCTTTATTATCATCCACAAGACATACTTTAATTTTCTCCACAGCTTTTCCTCCCTTACCGAATCGATTCTCCGACATGTGTATCCTTCTAGGCTACATGAATTGTTCGACAATTGTGTGAAAATTCCCTTTTAAAGTTTGTTACTTTCCGATAAAATCACAAAAAAATATGTTTATCGCTCATTTATTCCCTTTCGCAACACATTCCATCATAGAAATACAACGAAACGTTCAACCCTTTTCTTTTATTTTACAACAAAAAACACCTCTTGCGGAGCTTTTACAAAATTTCAACGAATTTTTCAACAGAAAAGCGAGCTAATTAATAATTAGCTCGCTTTTCTTTCTTGTTCATAAATGTTAATTCCAGCCTCATGTAACATCCATTCAATATGAACACCATATCCTGATGTTGGATCATTTACAAATACATGTGTAACAGCACCAATTACTTTTCCATTTTGTACAATTGGACTTCCGCTCATGCCTTGTACGATACCACCCGTTTTCGCTAATAAACGTTTGTCTGTGACTTTTATTACCATGCCTTTTGTAGCCGGAAACTTTTGCGGTACTGTACTAACAACTTCAATATCAAACGCTTCTACTTTATCTTTATCAATAACTGTCAATATTTTTGCTGGTCCCTCTTTTACTTGATGAGATAGTGCAATCGGCATTGCTTTATCCATTACGCCATTTGGAATATTTGTATTTAATTTACCAAATATTCCAAATGGACTATTTATTGTAATATTACCAATCACTTCACGATCTGGTGAGAACCTCGCTAATTTCTCTCCTGGATTCCCATGACTACCTCTTTCAATTGATGTAACCGTCGAACGCATAATTTGTCCATCTTCGACTTGAATCGGCTTTTTCGTATCGTTATCAGAAATGACATGACCAAGTGCCCCATATTTCATAGAATCAGGATGAACAAATGTCATTGTTCCGATTCCAGCTGCCGAATCACGAATATATAAACCAATGCGATAAGACGATTCTCCACTGTCTTTTTGTGGTGTTAACTTAGTGCGGATATGTTTTCCATCTCTTAACAAAACAAGATTAAGCGGTTCACCCGTTTCACCACTATTATGAATAAATGGCGCTACATCACTCATTCTTTCAATTGTTTTACCATTAATTTCAGTAATCATATCTCCAATTTGCACACCAGCTGTTTCACCAGGAGATACTTTCCCTTTTTCAGTTTGAATTAAATGATGGCCTACAACAAGTACCCCTTTTGTGTTTAACTTCACACCAATTGATTGTCCACCTGGAATAACTTTAAAATCTTTCAATACTTTCACATTTACTTTTTTTACTGGAAAACCAGCAAGCTGAAACACCATATCTGCTTCACCATTTTGATGAGAATTTACCATAAGTCCTTGTTTTTGTTCATTTGAACTTACTGTAAACACATGACGATCTGTAGATGAGGCTTTAAAAACTGGTAATGATGCTATTTCTGATTGTTGCCCTTCAAAAACAACAAGTTGCTTCGGAGATGAAATAAACGTCCGAAGCGGTTTAAAACACCCAATAAAAATTAAAGAAACAAGGAGACAAAGACCTATTATTTTGCGAAATCTTTCTAATCTCAATTCGTTCACTCTCCTCGCTCCTACCCAACATTCAGCCTCTTGGCTTCACTTTTTAATCTCTCCTTGCAGTGCTTTATTTATAACCGGAAGAATTAAGAAATCATTATTTGAGAAAAAAAGCTATCCATTACTGGATAGCCTCTGCTGTCTGTTTAAAATGATGCGCTTGCGTAAGTAATTCTTTCGCATGTTCTGTCGTTAAATCTGTAATTTCCACACCAGAAATCATTCGAGCTATTTCTGTTACTTTATCCTCCATAGTTAAAACGGTAACTGATGTAATTGTCCGATCATTCGCTACTTGTTTTCGAATAAATAAATGTGAATCCGCCATTGAAGCTACTTGAGGTAAGTGCGTAATACAAAGTACTTGCGAGTTTACTGATACTCGATAAATTTTTTCTGCAATAGCCTGTGCAACTCGACCACTTACACCAGTATCCACTTCATCAAAAATAACAGATGCAACACCTTGATGCTTAGAAAAAATGCTTTTTAAAGCTAAAATAATACGAGATAACTCTCCGCCAGAAGCGACCTTTGAAAGTGGTTTTAGCGGCTCACCTGGATTTGTTGAAATATAAAATTCCACATGATCATAGCCATCCGCTGTCAGCCTTACCGGGGCCCCCTCCACAAGAGGCTCTTCAGCATTTCCTTCTCTCTTCATGATTCTCACTTCAAATTTTGTTTTCTCCATATATAATTCTTTTAATTCCTGATGAATGGCATTTGTAAGATGCTCTGCAAGCTCATGACGCATATTACTTAACGACGTCGCTTCTTTCAGAATAACACTTTCTAATTCCTTTAATTGCTTCTTCGTCGTTTCAATATGAACGTCTTTATTCTCAATGGTAAAAATTTCTTGTTCAATTTTATCAGCATACGCTAAAATCTCTTCTACAGTATTTCCATATTTTCTCTTTAGCATACGAATTTCATTTAAACGTGTTTCAATTTCGTCTAAACGATTCGGATCATATTCCATCATATCGAGCTTTTCTCTAAGTTGATATGCAACTTCTTCTAATAAGTAGTAGCTATTTGCAATTGAATCATGGTTTTCTTGATACACTTCATCTAAATGTGTAATACTCTCCATTTGTCCCATTGCGCTTCGTATATTATCTAATCCTTGTCCGTCAGCGCTTAGTGAGCGATATGCATCGCCTAATGCTTTGTAAATTTTTTCAAAATTAGAAATTTGCAATCGTTCTTCAGTTAACTCATTTTCTTCATCCATCTTTAAATCCGCCTTACGGATTTCTTCATGCTGGAATTGAATTAAATCTAAACGATGCGCCATCTGTTGTTCATTTTCACTTAACGATTTTAACTGTTTTTTTAACTTCTCATAGTCAGCGTATACATTTTGATATATACTCAATTGTTTAACAATGCGATCTCCATCAAAATGATCAAGCATAAACATATGACGCTCTTCATTCATTAAATCTTGTGTTTCGTGCTGCCCATGAATATCAACAAGTGTTTTTCCAATTTCCTTTAATATACTAAGGGTAACCAGTTTCCCATTTACACGACATACACTTTTCCCGTTTGCAGCGATATCACGCTTCAAAATAATCATGCCGTCTTCTATTTCTATATCCAACTCTTCTGCCTTTTCAATACATGGATGCTTATCATCTTCTACATAAAATAGCCCTTCTATCTCAGCTTTTTCTGTTCCGTATCGAACAAATTCCGCTGAACCACGGCCACCTACAAGTAAACTAATCGCATCAATAATAATCGATTTTCCGGCCCCTGTTTCACCACTTAAAACCGTTAATCCTTTTTGAAAAGAAATATTTAATGCCTCAATAATAGCAAAGTTTCTAATCGATAATTCCGATAACAATGCCCCATTCACCTCGTTATAAACTAATCCCCTATTAAGGGCTTTTCTCAGTTCTTCATTCAAATAGTCATACTATATGTTTGTATGTATAAATTACTTTTCTAACCGCTCCATTGTACCAAACATTTGTTTTACGGGTCAATCCACCTATTTTCTAATTTTATTCAAAGAAAATATTATATTACAATTAAGAATTCACATTTTTGACCAATAAAAATATCCTGTTCACTTTCCACTTTACAGAGGAAAGCAAACAAGATTTTTTTGTTACAACATATTTAAGAAACGATCAGAGACAACACCTGTATCTTCAGGTGTACGGCAAATAATTAAGCAAGTATCATCACCACAGATGGTTCCGATGATCTCATCCCACTCTAAATGATCAATAAGTGCTCCAAGTGAATGAGCGTTACCAGGCAATGTTTTTAGCACAAGCATATGTCCTGCCGTGTCTAATTTTACAAATGAATCCACTAGATTGCGTTTTAATTTTTGTAACGGGTTAAATCGTTGATCTGCTGGCAAGCTATATTTATAGCGCCCATCATGTAATGGCACTTTCACTAAGTGCAGTTCTTTAATATCGCGCGATACCGTTGCTTGCGTTACATTAAATCCCTCATTACGTAAAATATCAACTAATTCATCTTGTGTTTCAATTTCTTTGTTCGCAATAATTTCCCTGATTTTAATATGGCGCTGACCTTTATTCATACATTTGCACCTCACACTATCTCTTACCATAGTTTAAACGTTGGTATACTTCACTTATTTATGTTAACTTATAATTCGTTGCTTGTACACAATTGTTTTTACAATCATTATACAATTACAACAAAAAGAGGAACAACATATGTTATTCCCCTTTTCCTTTTTGTTTTAGGACATCATGCGCCTCTGTAACTACTTGCTCAACAGAAACTGGAGAATGATTTTCGCCATTCTCACGTTCACCATGCCATTTCAGATGAATTAAAAATTCAATATTACCATCCCCGCCCGTAATTGGTGAGAATGTTAAACCTTCTACGTCGTATCCTTCTTTTATAGCAAAATCGACAATCATTCCCACGACAGCTTCATGTACTTTTCGATCACGAACGATACCTTTTTTCCCAACTTGCTCTCTTCCAGCTTCAAACTGCGGTTTAATTAACGCTGCTACATCCCCATTAGGCATAAGCATTGTTTTTAAAACTGGCAATATAAGCTTTAATGATATAAATGAAACATCGATACTAGCAAATTGCGGTAAACCACGCTCTAAGTCTGCTGGTGTTACGTAACGAAAGTTTGTTCGTTCCATTACGACAACACGCTCATCTTGACGTAATTTCCACGCAAGCTGATTGTATCCTACATCTAATGCATAAGATAATTTCGCTCCATTTTGAAGCGCACAATCTGTAAAGCCACCAGTTGATGAACCAATATCTATCATAACTTTATCTTGTAAATTCAAATGAAATGTCTCTAATGCCTTTTCAAGTTTATAACCACCACGGCTTACATACGGCATAACTTGTCCCTTCACCGTAATCTCTGTATCTTGTGGGATTTTCTCTCCTGGCTTATCAAGTCTCATCTCATTCGCATATACAAGCCCCGCCATAATGGCGCGTTTTGCTTTCTCACGTGTTTCTATAAGCCCTCGTTCTACTAATAGTACATCTACTCTTTCTTTTTTTGCACTCATTTGTTACGCCCTTTTTTGTTTTGATGGAATCATTGTATGAATACGGTCTACAACAGCATCTGTCGTTAAACCAATTTCTTCTAATAATTTTGTTACACTACCGTGCTCTATGAAACGGTCTGGAATACCCATTCTTTCAACTAACGCACTATGGTACCCGTTCTCAGACGCAAATTCAACTACTCCCGTTCCAAAACCACCGATTAAGCAAGCTTCTTCAATCGTTAAAATCGGTATATTTTTTCCTAAGAGGTCATGTAAATATGCTTCATCCATCGGTTTAATAAAGCGTGCGTTAACTACTTTCACTGAAACTCCAGCCTTTTCAAGACGCTCAGCCGCTTCCATTGCCATTGGTATTGTCGTACCAAATGTTAAAATAGCCGCTTGTGTACCTTCTTTTAACGTTTCCCATGAACCGATTGGAATCGCCTTTAATTCTTCATCCATATGAACGCCAAGTCCATTACCGCGCGCATAACGTAATGCGATTGGTCCATCTTCATATTGCATCGCCGTATATACTAAATGTTGCCCTTCATTTTCATCTTTTGGCATCATAAGTACCATATTCGGCAAATGACGTAAGAATGAGATGTCAAATACACCTTGATGCGTTTCACCATCTGCTCCTACTAAACCAGAGCGATCGATTCCGATGAAGACATTTAAATTTTGGCGGCATATATCATGAACAACTTGATCATATGCTCTTTGTAAAAATGTTGAATAAATCGCTAAGAATGGCTTCATTCCTTGCGTCGCCATACCCGCTGCCATTGTTGTAGCATGCTGCTCTGCAATACCTACATCAATCATACGATCCGGGAATTCTTTTTGGAATTTCTCAAGTTTCGATCCAACAGGCATTGCAGGTGTAATTGCAACGATACGCTCATCCGTTCTCGCTAGCTTAAGTACCGTATCACTAACAACAGCACTCCATGCTGGTGCAACTTCTTTCGGTTTAACGAAGTCACCTGATTCAATTTTATAAGGTCCTGTTCCATGCCAAGTTCCAATAACATCACTCTCAGCTGGCTTATAACCTTTTCCTTTTTTCGTAATAACATGAACAAGTACTGGGCCTTTTGTTTTCTTTGCATATTGCAACGTTTCGAATAACTTTTCATAATCATGCCCATCAACTGGACCTAAATATGTAAAGCCTAATTCTTCAAAAAAGACACCAGATACTAGTAAATATTTAAGACTATCTTTTATTTTCTCTGCTGTCGCAGCAACTTTTCCACCGACTGCTGGGATTTTCTTCAATATATACTCTAGTTCGTCTTTTACCCAATGGTATTTTCCTGCGGTACGTAGACGTCCAAGCACATTATGAAGTGCGCCAACGTTTGGTGCAATTGACATTTCATTATCATTCAAAATAACAATCATGTCTGTTTTTTCATGTCCAATATGGTTCAATGCTTCTAAAGCCATTCCGCCTGTTAAAGCACCATCTCCAATGATTGGTATAACATATTCTTTCGTTTTCTTTAAATCACGTGCTAGAGCCATTCCCATTGCAGCAGATAACGATGTCGAGCTATGGCCAGTTTCCCATACATCGTGCTCACTCTCGCAACGTTTTGGGAAACCACATAGGCCTTGATATTGCCTTAATGTACCGAATTCCTTTGCACGTCCTGTTAAAATCTTATGTACATAGGATTGATGTCCTACGTCCCATAAAAATTTATCTTTCGGACTATCAAATAATTTATGCAGAGCAATTGTGAGTTCTACTACACCTAAATTAGGTGCAATATGTCCACCTGTTTGAGAGAGCTCTTCAATTAAAAACTTACGAATATCCTCACTCAATCCCTCTAGTTCACCGATAGACATATCTTTCAAAAAACTAGGGTTTTGAATTTGCGTTAGATCCACATGGATCACTCACTTTCATTTCATAATCTGTCAACATGTCAAATATTATAAAAAACATTTACACAAAACAAGAAATTCTCTTTTTTTATTTTTCACCTTGTCCTGCTATTAACCAGTCTATTGCGCCCTAATCCTATTATAAACTATATTTCTTTAGGCGATGAAAAAAATAGCCGCTAACACGAAGTGATAACGGCAATGTAATCTACATATATTTTTGCCAATAACAAGAAAAGAAAAACCTTTTCCTACATTTATATCATAAAATGATGAATGACTCAACAAATGGAAACGCTGTTATATTAGTTATTACGTTTTGCAATCAAATCGCAAATAGATAGTAAATATTCATCTTGTAATTGCAAGGAACCAATAGCATCTTTTGCTTTTGCAATTGTTTCTTCTAAAATACCCTTTGCTCTATCTACAGTAAATAACGTCGTATATGTGCTCTTTTCGTTGGAAACATCACTACCAATCGGTTTTCCAATCTCTTCTTCGGTTCCTTCCACATCTAGAATATCATCTCGAATTTGGAACGCTAGGCCGATATATTTGGCAAACGCAAGTAATTTTTCTTCTTGTTCTTCTGTGGCATCAGAAAGTATCGATCCGGCAAGTACAGCGAATTCAAGTAGTTTCCCAGTCTTATGCTTATGAATATACTCCAACTCATCAATCGTAAGCTGTTTCCCTTCAGCTTCCATATCTGCCACTTGTCCGCCAACCATTCCTTCTGGTCCTGCCGCTTTCGCAAGCTCCAGTACAAGTCTTACTTTTTTTTCAGCAGAGATTTCCTTTTGTTCATATGCCATAATTACTTGAAAAGCATACGTCAACAAACCATCGCCTGCTAAAACTGCCATCGCTTCACCAAATACTTTATGATTTGTGGGCTTCCCTCTTCTTAAATCATCATCATCCATACAAGGTAAATCATCATGAACTAACGAGTATGTATGTATCATTTCAAGAGCACAAGCTGCACCTACTCCAAGATTTCTTTCTTTACCAAACGCTTGTAATGTCGCAAATAAAAGTAACGGGCGGAGACGCTTTCCACCCGCTTCCAAAGAATATGCCATCGCTTCACGAAGTACATTTGGACATTGTAATTCATTTGCATAGCTTACAAGCTTCTCTTCTACGAAAGTTTTACTTTCTTTCAAAAAAGTATCAAAAGCAATAGTCACTATGCTTCATCTCCTAAAGCAGTAAACGGTTCAAGCTCTCCATCTTCCCCAAGAATAACTGCCATTTGTTCTTGTACGTTCTTCAACTTCTCATCACAAAGCTTAGATAATTCCATACCCTCTTTAAAATAAGAAATTGCTTCTTCTAAAGGTACGTCACCTTGCTCTAGCTTAGAAACGAGATGCTCAAGTTGCGAAATTGCCTCTTCAAAGCTTAATTTATTTTCCATTATTCAATTCACGCTCCTCTATGCCTGATACGCTACAATCTAGTATTCCATCTTGTAATTGAACTGAAACAGCATCTCCAAGGCTGACATCTTTCACACTTTTTAACACTTGCTTCTCTTCATCATATACAAGCCCGTACCCTCTCATCATTACTTTGAGCGGACTTAACGCTTCAAGTTTTTGAGCAACTCTTACAAAGGCAAATTCTTTCGTTTGAAGTAATGTTTGCATTTCACGTTGTAATTGCTTTTGCAATGTTTCAACCGCTACCTTTGTTTGCATAATTTTTTGAGCTGGGTGGTGCTTCTCTAAATAAAATGAAAGCTGTTTTAACTGATTTACCTTTTTATCAATATAGCGCTCTTTCGCTAAAACAAGCTGTTCTAACGCTCTATCTAATTGCTCTTCTTTTTGTTCATATACTTGTCTTGGATAGCGGAACGCATAAGATTTTTGCAATACTTGTAGTTTTTCTTCTTTTTTATGTACTAACTCTCTCATTGCTCTTTGCAATCTTAGAGTTCTTTGTAATACCTTTTCTTGTAACTCTATAATGTTAGGCGCTGCTAGCTCAGCTGCTGCAGTCGGTGTCGGTGCACGTAAATCGGCAACAAAATCCGCAATTGTAAAGTCCGTTTCATGACCTACTGCTGAAATAATAGGGATTTCACTCTTGAAAATGGCCCTTGCAACCATTTCTTCATTAAACGCCCATAATTCCTCAATAGAGCCTCCCCCTCGCCCAACGATTAGGACATCTATCTCTCCCATTTCATTCGCTGTACGAATCGCTTGTACAATTGAGGGAGCTGCTGACTCCCCCTGTACAAGTACCGGAAACACAATAACATTTCCAATTGGATAACGACGTTTAATCGTTGTTATAACATCACGAATCGCTGCCCCTGTTGGCGACGTAATCACACCTATTGTTTTAGCATAAGGAGGAATTGTTTTTTTATAAACTTGAGAAAACAAACCTTCTTCCTCTAAACGAACCTTTAATTGTTCGTAAGCTAAATGCAGGTTTCCGACTCCGTCAGGCTGCATGTCTTGAATATAAATTTGATAAGAACCACTCGCCTCGTAAACGGAAATTTTCCCTTTCACAAGTACCTTCATCCCATTTTCAGGTCTGAATTTAATATTACGATTATGACCCGCAAACATAACCGCTGCGATTCTTGCATTTTCATCTTTCAATGTAAAGTACATGTGGCCACGACTATGATTTTTAAAGTTGGAAATTTCACCTTTTAACCAAACAGACTGCAAATGCGGATCATATTCTATTTTTGTTTTTATATAGCGTGTTAACGCTGTAACGGTTAAATATTGTTTTTCCATTTCTCTCTCCTCATAGCCGACTCAAATTATTTACAAACGACACCTGCACGCTTCGCAGATTCAACAGTATTATGAAGAAGCATTGTGATCGTCATTGGACCAACACCCTTTGGCACAGGTGTAATGTAACCTGCAACATCTAACACGTTGTCAAAATCAACATCACCACAAAGTTTACCTGTTTCTAAACGGTTTACACCAACGTCGATTACAACCGCTCCTTCTTTCATATAATCAGCTGTTACCATTTTAGGTCGTCCAACAGCTACGATTAAAATATCAGCTAACTTCGTCAACTCTTTCATATTTTGCGTTTTAGAATGACAATATGTGACAGTTGCATTTTCATTTAAGAACAATTGCCCCACTGGCTTGCCGACAATATTACTTCTTCCAATTACTACAACATGTTTTCCCGAGATATCAAGATTTGTTTCTTTTACTAATTCTACAATACCGTGCGGTGTACATGGAAGGAATGTATCTTGTCCCGTCATCATACGTCCCACGCTGATTGGGTGAAATCCATCTACATCTTTTTCTGGTGAAATTCTTTCAATGATAGCTTTTTCTTCAATATGTTTTGGTAAAGGTAATTGCACTAAAATGCCATTAATACGGTCATCGCCATTTAAGCGATCGATTTCAGCAAGCAAGCGCTCCTCAGTAATTGTTTCAGGAAGTTCAATTAGCTCTGAATAGATTCCTACTTGTTCACAGCCCTTTTCTTTTCCTTTTACATAAGAACGAGATGCTGGATCTTCTCCAACTAGAATAACTGCTAATCCTGGTACAATCCCTTGCTCTTTCAACTTCACAACTTCTTCTGTTAATTGTGCTCGTTTTTTCTCCGCAACTTCATTTCCTTTGATGATTACTGCTACCATTTTAAGATTCCCCCTTAAAGAAATTACAGTGTATCTTTTATATTAGATAAAACGCCGTTAATAAAACGACGAGATTCCTCATCCCCAAATGTTTTAGCAATTTCAATCGCTTCGTTAATTGTTACGTTGTGTGGAATTTCTTCCATGTATTTCATTTCATACACAGCTACACGTAAAATACTGCGATCAACAATACTAATACGCTCCAGCTTCCATTTTTTTAAGTTTTGACGAATCGCTTCATCAATTACTTCTTTATTTTCTACAAAACCTACTACAAGTGATTCTAGAAATTCATTTGTTTCTTCACCTTCATCTAGCGTGTTTTCCACAGCTACTTTCGGTTCTAATTCACCTGTAATATCCATTTGATATAATGCTTGCATCGCTCTTTCTCTAGCCGTCCTACGTTTCATTGTAACTCTCCTTTATGCTTCAAGTCTTTCCTTATGCTTTGTTATATTATTATAATTTATAAGCCGTCAATTCACTTACTCTTACAGTTTTCATTGATTTTCCAACCTTATAATACAATGATAATAACACAATTTATCGTTTCACACACGGGTTACAAGGCTGAAAAATAATAAAAAGATTAACTTCAAGTTCCATATCTTATCACAATGTACGTTTTTTGGAAAAACGAAACATTTCCTTTTTGATTTCTCATTTTTTGAAATAGTATAATAATTAGAGGGTTTTAATTTGTGAAGAAATGAAACGATAAAAAAGGTGCCTATGTTACTAGGCACCTTTTTCATTCTTACACTGGTTCGATTTCTGTTTTTTGTGTTTCGAATGTTACGCCAACGATGTGAACATTCACTTCTTTTGGCTCAAGCCCTGTCATTGTAAAGAGTGCCTGGCGAATGTTGTCTTGAATCTTTTGTGCAACAACTGGAATTGCTACGCCAAAATACATCACAACATAAAGGTCAACGATAATATCTTCGTTTGCTAATTCCACCTTTACACCTTTACCATGATTTTTCTTACCTAACTTCTCAACAACATCTGTAGCAAAATTACCACGCATTGCCGCTACACCTTCTACCTCAGCAGCTGCAATACCTGCGATTACTTCAATTACTTCTGGTGCAATTTCTACTTTACCAAGAGTTGTATCTTGACCCATATCTAACATATGTTCAGCCATGAAAAAAACCTCCTTTAATGTATCACTGCGTCACAAGTTCATGCTCTTCCAAAAATTTCGTATTAAACTCACCTTTTACAAAATCAGGATGATCTAACAATTGCAAATGGAACGGGATTGTTGTATGTACGCCTTCAATGACAAACTCACTGAGTGCACGCTTCATTTTTGCAATTGCCTCTTCACGTGTTTTTCCGTGAACAATTAATTTAGCAACCATCGAATCATAGAAAGGTGGGATTGAATATCCCGGATATACAGCTGAATCGACGCGAATACCAAATCCGCCTGGCGGCAAGTACATTTCTACTTTACCTGGAGATGGCATAAATTTTTTGGCAGGGTTTTCCGCATTAATTCGGCATTCAATTGCCCAACCATTAAATTGTACTTCTTCTTGCTGTAACGATAACTTTTCTCCAGAAGCAACACGAATTTGTTCTTTAATTAAATCCATCCCTGTTACCATTTCGGTAACTGGATGCTCAACTTGAATTCTCGTATTCATCTCCATGAAATAAAAGCTTTTCGTTCTATATTCATAAATAAACTCAACCGTACCAGCACCTGTATAATCAACCGCTACCGCCGCTTTAACTGCCGCATCACCCATCTGCTTGCGAACATTTTCATCAAGTGCAGGTGATGGACTTTCTTCTAGTAGTTTTTGCAAGCGGCGCTGAATTGTACAATCACGCTCTCCTAAATGAATGGCATTTCCATGTGTATCTGCCATTATTTGAATCTCAACATGGCGGAAATCTTCAACGTACTTTTCTAAGTATACACCAGGGTTCCCAAAAGCGGTACTAGCTTCTTGCTGTGTAATTTGAATTCCTTTTACAAGCTCTTCTTCATGGCGCGCAACACGAATACCTTTTCCGCCGCCACCTGCAGTCGCTTTAATAATAACTGGATATCCAATTTGATTAGCAAGCTCGATCGCTTCTTCGGTATTTTTAATAATCCCTTGTGAACCTGGTACAATCGGAACCCCTGCTTCTTTCATTGTATCACGAGCAACGTCTTTTGTGCCCATCTTTGAAATAGCTTCTGGACTCGGACCGATAAAAATCAAGTTACATTCACGGCATAGCTCTGCAAAATCTGCATTCTCTGCTAAAAATCCGTATCCCGGATGAATAGCATCACAGCCTGTTAACTTCGCAACACTAATAATGTTCGTCAAATTTAAATAGCTTTCTTTCGAAATCGTTGGTCCTACACAATACGCCTCATCAGCAATTTGTACGTGAAGTGACTCTTTATCTGCTTCTGAATAAATTGCGACTGTTTCAATATCCATTTCTTTACAAGCACGAATAATTCGTACAGCAATTTCCCCACGATTGGCTATTAATACTTTTTTTATCATCACAAAGACTCCCTTATTACGCTTTTACAAGAAATAGCGGTTGTCCATACTCCACAAGTTGTCCATTATTAACAAGAATCTCAACAATTTCACCATCTACATCAGCATCGATTTCGTTAAATAATTTCATAGCCTCGACAATGCATACGATAGAATCTTTTGATACTCTATCCCCTACACTTACATATGCAGGTGTATCAGGCGAAGAAGAAGAATAAAATGTACCTACCATTGGTGATGTAATTTTATGTAGGTTTTCATTTTGAACAGCTTTTTTCTCTTCTTGTTTTGGTACTTCCACTTGTGCTGCCGCTACTGTTGTTTCAACTTCAACAGGTGCTACTGGTTGCACGACTTGTTTTGCTACAGGTGCTTGCACAGCAACAACTTCATTACCACGCTTTTTCATTTTGATTGTTGTACCATCTTTTTTGTATTCAAATTCATCAATATTAGAGCTATCAATTAATTTAATTAATTCACGAACTTCTTGAATTTTAAACATGTAAAATCCACTCCCATACTCTTGTTTGTCCCGTTTTTACAGATTCTCGTCACTTAAACTAGATTGACTGTAAAAATACGATGTACTCTATTAGAAAATACATTTCATTTACTAATAGAAATTATTACTATTTCCATCTTACGATAAATTTTTTAAACATTCCAATTTATATTTCTTTATAATAAATCGAAACTCCTGTAAAAATATTATTTCAATAAAAAATTTATTACCTAGTAATAATACCAAGTTTCATGCAAAATTGGCAAGACCACTTCCTAAAAAACATTCCTTACTTTTTCAAAATGCTACAAAGTAAACATATCATTACCGCTCCACTCTTCACTTCATCTATAGTCAACAACATATTTTTACCAAATATTATTTTTTTGTTTACACCTCGTTCATCATTCCTTCATATAAGAATAGTATGTTCAAAGTGTAGAAAATATATCGTATCGAGGTGTGGACATATGATATGGCTCATTCTCTTCTTACCTGCCGTAATGATCTGGGCATTCGTTCTCTTCATCCACGTCAAATCCGGAAAAAGTAATCATCATTACCATGAACCGCTAATCTTTTACTCACAACGTATTTCTCCGTTCCGAGTTGAACATAGTAAAAATAACTACAAAGACGAAACGGAAAAAAGCTATCGAAAATGATAGCTTTTTCTATTATTATCTTTATCTAACTATTTTCAAACACTCCGATTCGTAAAAGCTAATAATCCGCGGAGGATTTCCCCGCGGATTATTAGCTTTTATTTTGTTGGTGGATCAAATTTCACACCTACATCTTTTGAGCCGCCTTCACTTCTTACAAGCTGTATAATTTTATTCGCTTCTTTTTGTGAATGCTTTGCTGCTTTCACAGTTACTCTAATGTCAGTTCCATCAGCTCTTACAAGGGCATCTTTATATCCTCCTTGAGACTTAATTACTGTCTCAAGTAATTCTTGCTTCGTTTCCATTGTAGTAATTGCATCAAAATTTTCTTTCGCTTTATTCTTTTCTGTTGCTGAAGATTTTGCTGAACTCATCACTTCTTGTAATTTTGCTTTTTGTTCACTTCGCTGATCTTCCATTTGCATACGTAATGCTGTGAAATTTTCATCACTTGATTGAACTGTTACGTTAGCATCTTTTTTACTCGTTTCTTTTTGAGCATTCTCTTTTTTGTTTGTTTCTTTGTTTGTGTCTTTATTTGATGTTTCTTTGCTTGTAGTTTCTTTTTTTGGCGTTTCTTTCGGTGCTTCATTTGTTACTGCTTTATCAGTACCTTGTTTTTCTTGTCCAATCTTTTCACCTGTTGCCGGCGATGCAGTATTCATTTTGTCAGGAGTTGTTACGTAATAAACAGATAGTACAACAACTAAACTTAACATCGTTAATAGCCAAACCGTTTGTTTTTTTAACACTTTATTTCCTCCCTATCAATTTTTCGGCGAAACTGAAACACGATGGGCTGGTACATCTAGGAGCCGTATTACAGCTTCTTTTACCATCGCTTTAACTTGTATATTATCCACTCCCTTTGCTACGACAAGGACACCTCGCACTTTCGGTTTCTCTGTTCGTAAAACAACGGGAGTTTCTTTATCACCTTCACGTATAATGACTGTCTTTTCATCAAGTGACTCATCTTCTACTTCCCTCTTACCACCTGTCTTATCTGTTTCACCTGTTGTTTGTGAACGTTTCACTGTATTTTTTTCTAATATTTTTTCTTCAGATGAATCTAAATTCACTTTAATCGTTACATCTTTTACTCCCGCTATTTCTTCTAAGGCTGCTTTTAATTCTTGTTCATACGCTTTTTCATACTTTTCTACATTTGACATACTATCGTTATTTTTTTGTCCGAAAGTTGGTACGTCTTTTTCTTGGTTTTGCGTTTTTTGTTCTTTAAATACAGGTACTTCTTCTTTTTTACTTGAAAAAAGACTACTAGAAAACATAAGCAAAATCCCAAGTATGAGTAGGACAAGTAAAAACTTAGGTGTTATCTTTTTTCCCTTCTCATTGCTTTCTTTTTCATCCCCATTCAATAAGTTTCGAAAAAATGAGAACTTCGAATTTTTATCTTTATTGTCCATTTACTCTACCTGTCCTCCCTTCCATTTGAACTTGGATTTGTTTATTCTCTAGTTGCCACCTGCTTGAAAAGAAATCTTTCATTTCTACATTCGTTTCTTCTACTTTTTTCGGAGGTTCCTTCGTGTTAATTTCAACTGGTTTTACTGTTTCGATTGCATCATTTTTACTACGTTCGTTTTCTTTCAACGTCACAACAACAGTTTGAATATCTTTTGCTGACTTTACTTCCGCTGTACTTTCCGCTGCGACTATTTGTATTTCAGAGACTGTCATACCATACTTTTTCTCGAATTCTTTTCCTACTTCTTTTTTCATTTTGGTAGCCATCTCTTCTAAACTATATGCACGTGTTAGAGCTTGTATTTCTTTTTTCTTCGAATCTATTGAATTTTTTACAGATCCTTCTGCTACGTACTTCTCTTCATTAAAATTTGCGATTACTTCATTCACATCTGTTTGCAGTAGTTTAAAAAGGGGCGTTAAGATTAAAACAACTAATAATAGACTTACAACGAATTTAACGTACTTTTGCAAATTTGAATTTGGAAGAATAAGATGAAGCATTGTCGCTAAGAGTAAAAAAACGATAATATTTCTAATCCACTCTGTAACAAATTGCATACCCTTCACCTCCTACCGCATCATAAGTGTAATGTTCCCCGCAGCAATAATAATTGTGATACTTAAAAAGAACATAAATGATACGATAGCTAAGCAAGCAAATACATAAATGATGCTTCGCCCGATAATATCTAAACATTGAATAATTGCTCCGCTGCCAACTGGCTGTAATACTGCTGCTGCGAATTTATAAATAAACGCGATACAAAAAATTTGAATCGCTGGAAAAGCAACAATTAAGCATAGAATGACGAGCCCGATAATTCCGACTGTGTTTTTTAATAATCCCGATGCACTAATAACAGTATCCGCCGCCTCTGTGAACATTCTTCCTACTACGGGAATAAAGTTCCCTGTTACAAATTTAGCAGTTTTCACAGCGATTCCATCAGCAACAGCTGTCGCTGTTCCTTGTACAGATAATACCCCTAAAAAAATCGTTAAAAAAATACCGATAATCCCAACGCTAACGTTTTGCAAAAGCTTGGACAATTTCGTAACTTTATATTGATCACTCATCGTACTTACAATACTTAATATCGTTGCAAGTAATAAAAGTGGTAGAACGATATAATTCATCAAAAGCCCGCTCGTGTTCATTAAAAAGATAATAATCGGATGAAAAAACGATACAGATACAACACCACCTCCAGTTGCTATGAGTGCAAGCAAGATTGGCAATAGCGCTAATATGAAATCTACCATTGTTTGTATCGTTTCTCTTGCATATGTCATGACGACATAAAAACTATTTAAAGCGAAAATAATAAGTACCATATATACAACAGCATCCGCAATTTTACTTACACTGCTCTTTGAAAATGCAGATTGCAGTGATTGCAACAATGCACTAAAAATTGTAAGCATAATGAGCGTTCCAAGTAGCTTCCCATTTGCAACAAGCTCGTGAAATAAATACTTTAATAAACCTAGCATCCACTCTTTTATAGAAATTTCTTTTTCTCCCTTTACAAACTCCATAAAGCTACCTTTTTGACTCTCTGGTAAATAACCTCCATATTTTGTAACAAGCCCGTCCCAAAATTGCTTCACATCTTCAATTCCGAGCTTATCCAATTGTTGATCAACGACGTTTGTTTCTACAGGAGAAGCTTGTACAACAACCGGTAAAGAAAAGAAAAGGAAGCAAGCAAATAGCAGCTTAGCTCCAAACCCCCTCAACATTCACTCCCCCTTATCCCGTCGGTAAAAATCCGAGAATAGTTTCAATTACAACTGTCAAAATGGGGATCGCCATTACTAAAATTAAGATTTTTCCAGCTAATTCAATTTTTGAAGCGATTGCACCCTGCCCTGCATCTTTTGTAATTTGTGCTCCAAACTCAGCAATATAAGCAATCCCAATAATTTTTAGCAACGTTTCTACATATACGTTGCTAACTTTCGCTTCACTCGCTACTCTCTCAATCATTTGTAAAATAGAGTGAATTTGATCAATTAAAATAAGAAACATCACGCTACCTACGAACACAATAAATAACGACGTAATGCTAGATTTATGCTGATTTAATACAGCCGCTAAAAACGTAGCAACGAGGCCTAATCCGACAATTTGTATAATTTCGATTCGAACCGCCTCCTTTACTGGAAGAGAAAGACACTCTTAATCTTGTCGAATAGCGTATTAATTAAAAATGCCACATGAAATAAAATAACGACAAAACCGACAAGGATAACCCAATTTGCAATATCCTCTCGCTTTAATTCTTTTAGTACGGTATGAATAAAAGCTAAAACAATGCCGATTCCGGCGATTTGAAATATTAATCCAACATCAATGGACATCGCCTTTCTCCCTCCTATAGCAGTAAAATTACGATAAGTAGCCCTGCTAGTACCCCTAAGCTCTTAATCATTTTTTCATATTGCAATTGTAACGCTTTCGCTTCTTCTTCTTCTCTCTCTAAATGTGTAATGCATAAGCGAATATGTTTTTGTTGCGATTCACGATCATGTTGTCCGAGCGTTTCGCCAAATTGCTGCAAAATCTCGTACTCAGTTTGTTGAAATGCTGTTAGCTTCCAATTTTCTTTCAAACTATCTATCCAAGCTTCTCTTACTGTTTGTTCTCCGCTTTCTAGCCTTCTAGCGAAACTTTGAAATATCCAATTTAACGGCTTCGGCATTTGTTTCACTAATCGCTCGGCGGCTTCAGACAAAGGTGTATGCCCATACATAATTTCTGCCTCTAATGATTGAAGTGCCGCTTTTAATAATCTAAGTTGCCGCGGCCTCTCGCTATATTTTTTTGCGTATGAAAATCCGAAAAAGGTGCTGACCGCAACGATTAACACTGCACCAAATATTTTTACCATACGCCCTCAGCCTTTCTATGAGGTAATACCGATTTTCCATATTTATCTTTCACTTGCATAACTGTTCCTGGCCCTCTCGCTTTTGATAGCTCCACAAACCTATCAAATATGCCGAGCTCCAGCACCACCTTTAGCGACGGGCGTTTCACAACATCATCATAAGAAAATCCATGTGCACTTATAAAAAGCTGAACCCCTGCATGCACCGCCTCCATAATTGCCTCACTATCTTCTTTACGTCCGATTTCATCTACAATCAAAATATCTGGACTCATAGAACGGATCATCATCATCATTCCTTCAGCTTTTGGACATGCGTCTAACACATCTACTCTTGTGCCAAAGTCATATTGCGGGATGCCTTTCACGCAGCCTGCAATTTCTGACCGTTCATCTACAATCCCGACTTTACAAGAAGGAATGTTCGAAGCACTTACCCCTTGACTCATACAGCGTGCTACATCTCTTAAAAGTGTTGTTTTCCCTGTTTGCGGCGGACCAATAACCATCGTGTTTAACCATCGTGATTCATACAAATACGGCAAAAGTGGTTCAGCAATTCCTATTTTTTGACGAGCGATACGAATATTAAAGGAAGAGACATCTCGAATCATTTTCACTGCGCTTTTTTCTGTAATAACTTTTCCAGCTAAGCCGATTCTATGTCCTCCTCGTAGTGTCACATACCCACGTTTTAATTCCTCTTCCATCGTATAAATTGAGAATTGACTTAACTTGTTCAATAAGTAAATAGCATCCTCTGCTGTAACGACATAGTCATAAAAAAACACTTCACCATGAGCAATACACTCTAGCGGTCTTCCAATTCGGACACGGATTTCCTCTAGAGCATCGTACTGCTTACAACTTTCCACTAACTGCTTCATCGTTTTCGGTAAAACTTCTAATACTTCTTTCATCAGCTTCTCCCCACTATACTCGACTTACTATTTCAACAACGCGATAAAAATGCAGCCAATTCCAAGCGCTAGAAAAAAGAGTTTCAAGAAAGAAATCTCACTTGCCACACTCGCTATGCCTATTGTCATTGTTAAAATTAATACGGTCGGTCCAACAAACGCCAACATACCATTTATAAACAATGCCTTCTTCGCATCATTCACATAGAGCATAAGCAAAGCGGCGAATATTTCCGCGCTACCTGAAAACAACCGAAGTAGCCCCATTACAAGCACAGATGTTTCCATTGCCGCTAGCCACTGTTTCATTCTCCCACCTTCTCCCATAACGGTTACTAGTGCGTATGCTAAAAAAGAATATATTTGTACAACCATATGCAGAGGTTGTCTATTTCAGAAGTAAAAACATAATTTTTATCTAACGCTTTTATACAATCTGAACATTCGTATTATTTAATGGTATATTATGGTACATTTAATTAAAAAGGGGTATAGACGATGCAACACGTTACTTTAGTACCACTCGATTTACGCTATGCAAATGTGATTTTTAAGCTATCAAGTGATTCACGCGTAAAAAATGCATTAGGAATAAAAGTAGAAAAGATCGAAGATACGAAAGCATTTCTTCTTTTCGCAATAGAAGAAGAGCGCCAAAAAAGATCTTTATCGAGAATGATTGTAAATGAAGAAAACGAAATAATTGGTCTCACCACACTTAAACATATTAATTATGAGAAGAAACAATCTCACATTGGTAGTTGGCTCGGCTATCCATACTGGGGAAAAGGATATAATGAGGCTGCTAAAAAAGAAATCTTTAGAATTGCTTTTTTGGACTTACAACTTTCCTACGTATTTGCTGGCGCTAAAATGAATAATGTCCGCTCGTTAAAAGCACAAGAAAAACTGCCTTATATTTCATTGCATGTGGAAGATAGATTCCCCGGTGAACATTCTGCCTTAGAGAATGAAGTACAATCTTCTTGTGTACTACATGTCGTGCCACGTGAAAAATTTCTAAATTGGCTAGACCTACAAAAGGAGAAGGAAAAATATGAAGGTAGTAAAAATTAGTTTAACAGTCGTAGTAGAATTAGCTCTTATTTATCTTTTTTCATTATTGGTCAGTTGGTCATTTATGGAGACCTTTTTCCTTGGTAGTTTAGCGATATTTGCAATTACTTGGCTAATTATTATGAGTAATCATAGAAACAACATTACAGATCATGCAATCAGTAAAACACTGACTGGCGTTGAGACTGGCGAGATAAGACCATTTCAAATTGTTTTGACCCCATACATTATGGGTACTCTTTCACTTGTCTTAGTTAGTTTTGTTATAACGGCGATTTATTATCTGCCCTATTTCCTATAAAAAAAGCACTCGTGATAATCACGAGTGCTTTTTTACTATGCACGAGAAACGTATTTACCTTCACCAGTGTTGATGATAAGCATTTCGCCTTCGTTAATGAAGATTGGTACTTGTACAACAAGACCAGTTTCTAATGTAGCTGGTTTTGTTACGTTAGAAGCTGTATCTCCTTTAATACCTGGCTCTGTTTCTGTAACTTGTAATTCAACTGTGTTTGGAAGTTCAACACCAAGTACTTCATCTTGGTATGTCATAATAGATACTTCCATGTTTTCTTTTAGGAATTTAAGTTCGCGCTCGATTTGTTTTTCACCAAGTTCGATTTGCTCATAAGTTCCGTTATCCATAAATACGTGAGACTCGCCGCTCGCGTATAAGTATTGCATACGACGGTTTTCGATGTGTGCTTTTTCTACTTTTTCACCTGCACGGAATGTTTTCTCTTGAACAGATCCTGTGCGAAGGTTACGTAGTTTAGAACGAACGAATGCAGCACCTTTACCTGGCTTTACGTGTTGGAAATCCATTACTTGCCAAAGGGCATTATCCACTGAAATTGTTAAACCTGTACGAAAATCGTTTACTGAAATCATGTAAAAAAATCCTCCTGTATATTACAAAATAATAAGTTCTTTTGGTGATTTCGTAATTACTTCATTACCTTCACTTGTTACAATGATATCATCTTCAATACGTACGCCGCCAATACCTGGAATATAAATACCTGGTTCTACTGTTACAGCCATACCTGGTTCAAGAACTGTATCAGAACGGAACGCTAAACCTGGTGCTTCATGGATTTCAAGACCGATTCCATGACCAGTAGAGTGTCCGAAGTATTCACCGTATCCTTTTTCCGTTATGTAATCGCGCGTTAACGCATCCGCTTCACGGCCTGTTAAACCAGCTTTAATACCGTTCACACCACGTAGTTGTGCTTCTAAAACGATATTATAAATTTCTTTCAATTTATCAGATGGTTCACCAACTGCAATCGTACGAGTAATATCAGAGCAATATCCTTTGTAATAAGCGCCGAAGTCTAATGTAACGAAATCTCCTGTTTCTATCACTTTTTCAGATGCCACGCCGTGCGGTAATGCCGAACGAAGACCTGAAGCAACGATAATATCAAACGAAGAAGATGTTGCTCCTTGTTTTCTCATGAAAAATTCAAGTTCATTTGACACTTCAATTTCAGATACTCCCGGGCGAATGAATGATAGAATATGTTCAAAGGCAGCATCTGCAATCTGTGCAGCTTCCTTTAATATCTTAATCTCTGAATCAGTCTTTATCAAGCGTAACTTTTCTACAAGCCCAGAAGTTGGGATAAATTCAGCCTCGATCGCTTCTTTATGCGCTGAATAAGAACTATATGTAAGAGTATCTTGCTCAAAGCCAAGCTTTTGAATTCCTAGTTCCTTCACTTGCTTTGCAACTTCATCAATGATTAATCCTGCATGCTGTACAATCTCGTATCCAACTGCTTGTTTACTAGCTTGCTCTACATACCGGAAATCTGTGATAAATTGAGCACGATTTTTCGAAATCAGTACAACACCAGCTGTTCCTGTGAAGTTAGCCATATATCTACGACTATGTTCATTTGTTAACAAAATACCGTCAATACCAGCCTCATCAAATGCACTTCTTAATCTTTCGATTTTCTCCATTACTTTATGCCTCCCTCAATTTCTCCATTAATGCAAATAACGCTAACTTATAGCCATAAAAACCAAATCCAACAATTTGTCCTGCACAAACAGCTGCCGTCACAGATTCATGACGGAACGACTCACGCTGGTGAATGTTAGAAATATGTACTTCAATAACAGGAATCGAAATGCTCGCAATTGCATCTCGAATCGCATAGCTATAATGCGTAAATGCTCCAGGATTTAAAATGATCCCTTCATATATATCTTCCGCCTCATGAATACGATCAATAATCGCACCTTCATGATTCGATTGGAAACATTCTAACTCCACTCCCATTGTTTCTGCTTCTTGCTTCATATCTGCTTCAAGTGTCGCTAGCGTGCCCTTTCCATATACATTTACCTCCCTGACACCGAGGCGATTTAGGTTAGGACCGTTTACGAGGAGTACCTTTTTCATATGCTTAAAACTCCTTAATATTAAATATCTATACAACATTTTAACATAGGAGTTACTTATTTGAATAGTTCGTCTTCTCTTCCCCTTCTCGCTCAGCTTTATTGGTATTTACTGCGTAGGAAACAGAATATGCTATAAACACACCATACAATATAAAAATGCATATCGTCGTCACAATTGTTTCTTTCGGTAAATGAAGTGCGCTTTTAATAGCAGGCGCTATTAACCCCATTCCGAAAAATAGTAACGCCCACCAAAATAGACCATAAATCATCCCTGGAAGAATTCCTTCAAACTTTGCTAAAAACGCTTTATACAAAAAGGCAATTACAATCGAAAGTAGTCCCATACAAACAATTCCTGACACATTGCCCCATACCCCTTCTTTCCAGCTTCCAAAGGCAAATGGTAAAAGTAAATAGTTCGGTCCCGCTTCCGTAAATGAAAATATATGAAGGAAATACCATATCCCTCCCCAAAAGACTCCACCAAATAAACCAATTTGTACAAAATTCCTTGTTCCTAATTGTTCTTGACTCACATCGACACCTCCGCTCAATAGTATGCCCGAAACTATTTTGAACCATGTTTAAATACTGCGAAATTTGTCTATAAAAAGAATAAGAAATGTCCGACTCTCATAACATTTTTCCTTGTCATATACTTGTATTTGTCGATAAAATAAAGGAAACTCGGTGATTGTCTTATTTCAAAATGACAGAACCCAGTATGACAATTGCCTCTTTTTCTACATAAGAGAGAAACAAATACAGGTTGGTGTTAACATGGCAGAAGAGTCAAAACAAATATATGGCGGGCAAGCAGTCATAGAAGGAGTTATGTTTGGCGGTAGAGAATATACTGTTACAGCGGTTCGTCGTAAAGATAAATCGATTGAATTTTATCGATTACCACGCGTTCGTAATAAAGCATTATCTATCCTGAAAAAAATCCCATTTTTACGAGGTATTGCCGCTATTGTGGATGCAAGTGCGAACGGAGCAAAACATTTAAACTTTGCTTCAGAACGATTTGATGTCCACCCAGAAGAAGACGAACAAATCGCAAATAACAAAGAAGAACAATCGAAATTAACGATGGTATTAGGAGTTGCAGCAGTTGGTGTTTTATCTTTCATATTTGGTAAAGTCATTTTCACAGCAGTTCCTGCACTACTAGCTGAATTAACGAGACCGATTTTCCCCTCTCATACAGGGCAAATCATTGTCGAAAGTGTCATTAAGCTCATGTTATTATTGAGCTATATATACTTTATTTCTTTAACCCCACTTATTAAGCGGGTATTTCAGTACCATGGTGCGGAGCATAAAGTAATTAATGCCTATGAGAATAACCTTCCAATGACTGTAGAAAATGTACAAAAACAAACTCGCCTTCATTATCGCTGTGGCAGTAGCTTTATTATATTTACAGTCATTATTGGAATGTTTGTTTATTTCCTTGTCCCTACAGATCCACTTTGGGCCAGGGTCGTAAACCGAATTTTATTAATTCCAGTCGTTCTCGGCATTTCTTTCGAAGTGTTACAGTTTACAAATCGATTACGCGATATTCCAGTATTACGTATACTTGGATATCCCGGATTATGGCTGCAACTGTTAACAACGAAAGAACCAACAGATGATCAAGTCGAAGTAGCCATTGCATCGTTTGAAGAATTATTACGTTTAGAAAACAAACAATAATTATTTAAAAATGGTGTTCAACTCCTTTCCTCATCGTTAATATACTATTTTTAATATATGTTTTTAGGAGGTGTTCCTTATGAACGGTCGTTCGTTTACTTTCGCTATATTTGTGCTTATTATCGGATTAGCAATATTCGGCCTTGTTTCATCTGTCATTACAGACCCAATGGGAGTGTTAAGAAATATTGGTATCATGTTGGCTGTCGTTGGTATCTTTTATTTACTCTACAAAATGTTTACAAACTCTAGTGGTTCCGCAAATTCGCAAAGCTCTTATAAGCGTGCTGCAAAACAATCGAACCGCAAACATGGGAAACAAAATGTAGCACCCCTAAGCAATTCTTTCTTTAAATCAAACGCTTCTAATGACAAAGGGAAAAAAGGCACTCCTTCCACTTTGAAGCGTAAAAGAAAACAATCTCATTTAACTGTCATTGAAGGTAAAAAAACAAAAAAGAAAGACCGTGCTTCCTTTTAGGAAATACGGTCTTTTTTTATACTTTGAAGCACTTCTTTCAAACTTTTATCTTTCATACTTTCAATTCGAAGGTGATGATTTTCAAAGGGTAAGTTCCGTGTCACATCATTAGGTACAACGACACACTTTAATCCTGCTGCAATCGCTGCTTTCAATCCATTTAACGAGTCTTCAAATACAACAGCTTCAGACGGATCAACCCCTAAATCTTCTATCGCAATTCGATAAAGTGCTGGATCTGGTTTTACCTTTTCAACATCTTCTCTCGTTTTAATGACTTCAAAATAATCTCGAATTTGTAGCTCTTCCAAAAAAGGAATAATCCATTCTCTAGATGAACTAGAGGCTAATGCGATTTTCAATCCCATTTCTTTCGCTTCCTCTAAATATTCTTTTACACCGTCACGAGCTTCTGTTATTTTCATTTTCTCTTTATGTAAAGTTTTCACTTTTTCTTTTAATACATGCTTGTTAAACTTCTCTTTTAGTTGCTCATTTAAATATGCATATAGTACATCATCTGTCGTTCCAATACATTTTGCAAATTCCTCTAAAGGTAACTCCCCGCCATACTCACGAACGGCTTCTCTGAAAGAGTGAAACCATATTGTTTCGGTGTCCACAATTAATCCATCAAAATCAAAAATAATTGCTTTCATAATTCTCCCATCCTTTTCGATTGAAATAAAAAAGGAAACGACATACGTTCCCCTTAATTACTTTTCTCTTCATTTGCTTTTTGAACGCCACGAAGTGTTTCCACTCGAACCTCATCTTGTTCAAAGTATTGCACTAAATCACCAATGCGGTCAATTGCTTCCCAGCTTAAATGATGTTCAATTCCTTCTACATCATTGTAAATTTTACTTTCATCCAAACCGATAATACGCATAAATTGCTCTAGCAAGTCATGACGGTATACGAGACGTTCACCGATTTTTTTACCTTTTGATGTTAATACAAGCCCTCTATATTTTTCATAAATTAGATATTCATCTTTGTCTAATTTTTGCACCATTTTTGTTACAGAGGATGGATGTACACTCAGCGCTTCAGCAATATCAGATACGCGGGCATAACCCTTTTCATCAATCAACAAATAAATTTGTTCAATATAATCTTCCATACTAGGGGTAGGCATCGGTTTCCTCCATCCAATTTCATTTTGCTCATTCCGTACGAAGCAATCAATAAAATGATACACCAGAAAGAATAACGTGACAAGTTGAAAACAAGCCTAAATATATAAAACAAAAAAGAATCTGTATTTGTATACAGACTCTTCTTAAGTAAAGTATTGTATTTCTGCATCAGGAAAAAACTCATGTATATAACCTCTTATTGTTTCTTCTAATACTTCCGCATCATCTTTTTTATATACGTATTTCCCGATTCCGTATCGTCCCCATTTATATTTACGCTTCTCTTCATCCATTTCAAGTTTCGTATTCGGATAACGCTCTTGAATGACCTTTTTTGCCGGTTTTGTAAAGCGATGTTGAATTAATTCAAACGTTAAATTCGGTATCGACAAATCTTTCAGCGCATTGTACAGTCGCTCAAATAATTCACGGTATCCTTCTTCCCATCCTTCATGCATATAAAGTGGCGCAACAATAAACCCAAGTGGATAACCCGCGCCTGCTACTTTACGAGCTGCTTCAATTCGTTCTTCAAACGGTGATGTCCCTGGCTCAAAATTTTTAATCACATATCGTGAATTAATACTAAACCTGAAACGAGTTTTCCCGTTGTGTTTTGCATCTAACAAATGATTAACGTGCGAATATTTCGTAACGAATCGTAAACGCCCATACTCACTTTCTCCAATGAATTCAATTGCTCGCTTTAATGCATGTGTTAAATGATCAATTCCAACGATATCTGATGTACAAGCCGCTTCGAATCTTGTTATTTCAGGAGCTCTTTCATCCATATATTGCTGTGCCTTCTCAAATATTTCATCCAGATTAACGTACACGCGAACGTAAGGCTTACTCCCAAGTGTCGTTTGCAAATAACAATAATGACAATGCCCCATACACCCTGTTGCGAGCGGGATTGCATATTCAGCTGACGGTTTTGACGTATCAAACTTTAATGTCTTCCTTACCCCAACAACAAGCGTTGCCTTTGCATTACGGTACTTTTGCAAATCATTTTCACCTGGTAAATTTCTAATTTGATTATGGGATGTCGTTTCACGAATTTCTAATCCCATCTTCGTAAATTTCTCATACAACTCTTTTCCAAGTGGATATTCAAGTGCCTTCGGTTCAAAGTAAACGATTTTTGGCATAAATGGTTTCATACGCTTCCCTCCTCTCGTTAGTATGGGACGCATCGAAAAATAAACACACATTAAAGTTTTCCACTTCAGTAACTTGCAAAGCAAGTTACTGAATGTTATAATTTGGATAACAGCTACCTTGCACAGCAAGTTACCTGAGTAAAAGGTGGTGAAATCATGCACAGCCAAATGTTAAAAGGTGTACTCGAAGGATGCATCCTATACATCATTTCACAAGAAGAAGTGTACGGATATGAACTGAGTACAAAATTAAATAAACACGGATTTACATTCGTAAGCGAAGGAAGCATCTATCCGTTATTGTTACGCATGCAAAAAGAAAAATTGATTGAAGGAACATTAAAAGCATCCTCACTCGGCCCAAAACGTAAATATTATCACGTAACCGATAAAGGATTAGAACAGCTTGAGGAATTTAAACAAAGCTGGGGAATGGTTTCAACTACGGTGAACAATTTATTACAAGGGGAGTGATAGGGATGCAGGCGAAAGATTTAATCGAACTAAATAACGAAAAGCGTAAATTATTAACTACAGAGAATGAAACCGCCTATAGTGACATGTTAATATACATTCGCTTAGCTAAAGTACCAGAATACCACGCGGAAGAACTGCTAATCGAAATTCTCGATCACCTTATTGAAGCACAACAAGAAGAAAAAAGTGCTTATGATATTTTTGGCGACGACTTACAGGCATACTGTGACGAACTAATTGCTGCCCTACCGAAACAAAGTTTATGGGAACAATTATCGATTCCTTTATTTATAACTAGTTACCTGTTAGCAATATATTTTGCTGTTTCTTCCGTAATTGCATTGGTATTTCCCTTGTTTTCAAATGAAGCACGTTTTAAATTTGTACACATTGATTTCATTTATCTGCTTGCATTTATCTTGTCCGTACATCTTATGATACGTTTTGTTTTCGATTTTATAAACACTGATTTATTTAAAAATAAAACAACTATTTGGAGGCATATTGGATGGTTCTTAATACGCCATAGCCTATGGATACTATTAATTGGCATTTCCTTTTTATTTATTAAACAGCCCTATACTACATTACAAATCTCACCTTGGATCGGCGCTTTACTAGCTATCTCTTGCTATACACTATACAAAATCTTCTTCAAAAAAGAATATTTAGCCTTTCAAAAGGAGTGACGATATGATGACTGAAAAAGAAATGGTTAAGTTGAACAATGAAAAAAGAAAGTTATTAACACCTGAAAATGAAGCTGCTTATGGTGATATGTTAGTATATCTTCGAATATCAAACGTACCCGAGCAACAAATGGAGGAACTGTTACTAGAAATATTAGATCATCTCATCGAAGCACAAGCCGAAAATAAAAATGCTTATGACATCTTTGGAGATGATTTACAATCTTATTGCGATGAACTTATATCAGCTTTACCAACCCAAACAAAGTTAGAAAAAACTTCTCTAATCGGTTTTGCTATTAGTTTACTTCTTGCTATACAGTTTGGAATCGATGCAATTGTTTCATTTTTCATTTTAACTTTTGGAAAGAATACGGAACACTTCACTCCAGCTTTTAGTGTCCCTGGAACTATTTTGTCTGTTTCACTCATTATTCTAGGAATACTGCTTATTTTGTATTTTTTAAAGCGTTACTCTTTTGATCAAAAAACGACTTGGAAAAGAAGAATTCTATTTGGATTTACGTTCGCTACTCCATTTTGCGCATCTGTATTTTTACATGTTTATTTTAAAAAACAACCTTATCTCATTTATCATTTAACATTTTGGCAAAACGCCTTAATCGCTATCTTATTTTTTGTTTTATATAAATTACTATATAAAAAATCAAATTTTTAACAGTCTTTCAAAAGGCTGTTTTTCTTCTGTCTAATTTTACAAATTGAAAAATTTCATAAAGAAAATAAGAAAAATGCAAAATAATTAAAGTTAATTGTTGACGTGATGCTTTTATTATCGGTATCATAAATCTTCGTGAGCAATTATTTTTCGTTATACGATTTTTTTATTATTACTGAATTTTTGAGAGGAGAAATTAGATGTCAGTTAAGAAGAAAACGCAAGTACGCACCGGCAAAATGGTACGTGAACTAATGTTAGCAGACGAAGATGTAAATGCTTCGCTAATTATGGTATATAGTGAAAACGGTGTAAACGCAGAAATTAAAATCGAGGGCTTAACGCCGAAATGTAACGAAGAATTATTTTTGAGCGGAAACGTGGATTGGAACAAGAGTGTTATTTATAAAATTGTTGATTTCACTGGGAACGCTGAAGTTGGTAAAGTTACATTAACAGCGATGAACAAAAACAATGTTTCTCTAGAAGTTGAACGCGTTATGTGGAGCAAAGAGAATAAAGAAGCTGCTGAGCAAGAAGAAACTGTTGTAGAATCTACTCCGAAAAAAGAAGTAGTTGTAGAAGCTCCAAAAGCAGTTACACCGGCTCCAAAACCTGTTACGCGAGTAGAAACACCTGCAGCACCTAAACCTACTCCGGTACCAACGCCGAAGCCAGTAAGTGTAGAAGCTGCTGTGGAATTATCTACTCCAGCACCTGTGAAAAAGGCAGCACCTACTCCAGTTACAAAGCAAGAGACAGCACCGGTCGCGCCTGCAAAACCGAAGCAACCTGCTTTGACTGAAACAAATACAAAACTACAAGAAAATTATGTGAAACTCGTGAAAAAGACAATTGAAGTTTGTCAAGATTACGAGCTTGGCATCGACATAGATGATTCTATTGAAGGATTAAAAAAAGAACTACAAAGCCAAGGTATTAGCGTTACATTTGACAAAGAAATTATGGACGTTGTAAATCGCCTTCGTTCTTTACAAGATAAAGGAATCAAAGTAGAAAAAGTACTTAATTTACTATAAAAAAATAAGAGGTGGCAATTGCCGCCTCTTATTTTTTATAGTTCCATTCCTTACTTTCATACTTCTCTTTTGCTAATGTTTGCACTTCATGTAATTGTTCTTCTGTTAATTCATACGGAACAAGTTCTACATCTAATCCTTTTTCAAACCCAAACTCAAACGCTTTAATTAACTGATCGATTGTAAACGTACGGTCTGTTAATTCATTAATTGCTACTGCTTTAGAAGAGAACATACTCTTCATACGCTCTTTTACACGTTCATTCGGGAATAAAAACAGGTCATATAACTCATCTAAATCTATTTCTAACGGAATCGATCCGTGCTGTAAAATTACACCTTTTTGACGTGTTTGAGCACTACCTGCGATTTTTCTTCCTTCTACTACAATTTCATACCAAGATGGCGCATCAAAACATACGCCTGAACGTGGATTTTTTAAATTTTCACGGTCTGCTTCTGTTTTTGGAACTGCATAATAAGCTTCTAATCCTAATGCTTTAAAACCGTCTAGTAAACCTTGCGAAATAATACGATACGCTTCTGTAACTGTTTTTGGCATATTTGGATGATCTTCAGACACAATAACACTGTACGTTAATTCTTTATCATGTAGCACACCCCTGCCGCCTGTTTGACGACGAACGAATCCGTATTTCTTTTCGTTAACTACATCCATATTAATATCTTTTTCAACACGCTGGAAATACCCAACTGTTAATGTTGGTACTTCCCATTCATAAAAACGAATGGTTGGTGGCATTTTCTTTTCACTTTGCCAATTTAATAAACATTCATCTAACGCCATATTAAATGCCGGTGAACATTGACCAGAGTTAATATAACACCATTTTTCTTTTCCCATCCTGCACCTCATATAACCAATTATTTTTCACATTCTCTAGTCTACCAAATTCGACAAAATTTGTGAAAGAATACGAAATTTCTTCTTATATGCAAATGAATCTGTTGCATAAATACATACGGGCATTATAATATTGAAAGTAGGATAAGAAAAAAGGGAGCGATAGAACCGTGTCAACAACTTGGATTATTTTATTAGCCGTAATCGTAGCGTTCATCGGCTACACTGTATGGATGTATTTCTATCAGAGAAAATTAATTAAAACACTTTCAGAAGAAGAGTTTCGCGCTGGCTACCGTAAAGCACAGCTTATCGATATTCGCGAAGCAGACGAATATACTGCAGGGCATATTTTAGGCGCACGTAACATTCCGTTATCACAAATTCGCCTTCGTCATAAAGAACTTCGTAAAGATCAACCAGTTTACTTATACTGCCAAAGCGGATTCCGTACTGGTCGTGCGGCTCAATACTTAAAGAAACAAGGCTACAAAGATTTCTACCAATTACAAGGTGGATTCAAAACGTGGACTGGAAAAATTAAAAAGAAATAATAACATACAAAAACTAGCTGAATGATTCAGCTAGTTTTTTCATTCCATATTATTCGCAATGTATAATAAATTTTGTTTAATCACATCTTTGTCATTCTCTTGTGCATTCCGGTACAGCAGCTGATATTCAAGTCCTTTCTCTTTCCAGATAAGCGTAGCAAATTCATCCCCTCGCTCGGAATCATCCTTATTTTTAAAATAAGCGAGTGCCCCATTATTCAATTTCATTTGTTCTTGAAATCGCTTCTCTTCCACGACATCTGGAAAACTATAAGGAAAGTTTGCAATATTTAACTCAATATACTCATTTCTCCCCGGCTCCCGCTGTTTATATTTAATCATGACAACAGCCTTCTTCTTTCCAATCGTTCTGACTTCCCCCTTCACATCACTCGTAATGTCATACGGTAAAAACGACGGAACTTTAAATTTCACTGGAAAATATTTTGGAAGCTCCTTCAGCGGAATTGGATCCGTAACACGATCCATAGTTCCTCCTGTTGTTCCCACAAAGTGTTTTTCTTCTTGCATCGTTTGCTGAAACGAACACGAACTAAGCACTAGACTAGAAAACACGAAACAAATAATTCTTTTTTTCAATTTGTTTCCGCCCTTTCTTACCGCTCTCTTTATGAATAAAGCGTTAATGCCCGACTCATTAAAGTTTCACTTTATATGCTATTCATATTCGCTTCATTAACAAACTCCCCTTTGAAAACTTTCCACGTTATTCTCACACATTTTGACAAAAACTCTTTTATAGACGCAAAAAAAGACCCCCATCATTCTCACGCCCAAATAAAAAGGTTACGCGCATAACAGAAGTCATGTTTATAACATAGTTTGTGAAAAGCTTTTCAGGTCAAGATTTTTTCATTCTTATTATTTTCCCTTTATAATAAGTGGAAGAGGTGATACATATGGCCAATATAAAACAAATTGCAAAAACTGCTGGTGTATCCATATCAACTGTTTCCCGCGTTCTTAATAATCACCCTTACGTAAAAGAAGAAAAGCGTAAGCGTGTTCTAGATGCTGTTGAAGAATTGAACTATGCAAAGAATATAAATGCTATTCATTTAATAAAGGGAAAAACATATACGATCGGTGTTATGCTTCCTTTCATTAACCTTCCATACTTCAGTACCATTATTGAAGGAATCGGAAACGAAGCGTTGGCAGCTGGATATCACATTAATTTATGTCAAACAAATTACGATAGTATTGAAGAAATTCGTGTTCTTGAAATGATGAAAATGAAACAATTCGACGGGATGATTATTTGCTCTCGAACGAGTTCTTGGGAACAAATTGAACCTTTCGCCAAATTTGCACCTATTATTTCATGCGAAAAAATGAACCACTCCCTCATTTCATCTATCTATGTAGATCATTACGAAGGCTTCCGTCTCGGTACTGCCTATTTACTTAGTAAAGGCCATGAGAAAATCGGAATCTGTTTAGCAAGAAAAACGAGTGCAAATTCTATAGAGCGTGAAAAAGCATTCGCAGATACACTTCGTAACGCAGGTAAAACGGCACATCCTGATTGGATTTTTCATCAATGCTATACCATGCAAGACGGTGCACAAATACTCCATCGTATTTTAAACATGAAAAATCGTCCATCCGCTATTTTTACAGCGAACGATCAAGTTGCAGCTGGTTTATTAACAGAGGCGCGAAAACATGGCATTCGAGTCCCTAAAGACCTTGCAATCCTTGGATTTGATAATCATGAAATTTCAAAGGCGTTAGAAATTTCAACTATTGAGCATCCTGGTCTCGCAATGGGCTCACATGCTTTTTCTTTATTCCATAAACAAATCCAGAGCGAGCAAATTATCGGGAACGCAAAAGAGCTTTCATTCCATTTAATTGAGCGAGATACTGTCTAAAAAGAGCGTTACCTATTGCGCTCTTTTTCAGCTCTTCCCCTATTGACTTTATATTTTCCATCTCATATAATAAACCTAACGAACGGTAGGTAGGGGATGAAAATGACAGCAAACCGCATTAAAGCTGTAGCACTTTCTCATTTCGCACGCTACGGCTACGAAGGAACTTCATTAGCAAATATTGCTCAAGAAGTTGGGATTAAAAAACCATCCATTTACGCACACTTTAAAGGAAAAGAAGAGCTATATTTTATATGCTTAGAATCCGCTCTTCAAAAAGATTTACAGAGCTTCACAGACGATATCGAAAATTTTTCAAATTCGTCTACTGAAGAATCGCTCTTACAGTTACTAAAGGGCTACGCAAAACGATTTGGTGAAAGCGAAGAATCAATGTTTTGGTTACGAACTTCTTATTTTCCGCCCGATGCATTTCGCGAACAAATTATCGAAAAAGCGAATACACACATTGAGAACGTCGGAAAACTTTTATTCCCTATATTTAAACGGGCAAACGAGCAAAGTGAACTGCATAACATTGAAGTAGAAGACGCTCTAGAAGCTTTTCTATGCTTACTAGACGGACTTATGGTTGAGCTACTATTTGCGGGTTTAAATCGCTTTGAGACTCGTTTAAACGCCTCTTGGCAAGTATTTTGGCGAGGCCTTTCAAACTGACGGATTGCTACTTTGCAATGCGTCGTTTTTAAGCCCTTTACCTAACGACTGGTAGGAAGGAGAAATGACATATGGCATGGATTTATGTAATCATAGCTGGTATTATTGAAATCTTTTGGGTCATTGGACTTAAAAAAGCGGAGGCACCACTTGAATGGGCTGGTGTTGCGTTATTAATTACAATTAGTTTCGTTTTATTATTTAGAGCTTATAAAGATTTACCTGTCGGCACTGTATACGCCGTCTTTACAGGAATCGGAGCTGGTGGGATTGTTCTGACAGAGATTTTCATCTTCGGAGAACCTTTCTCTATTGTAAAGGTTTTATTAATCGGCTTAATCTTCTTCGGTGTAATTGGTTTAAAACGAGTAACAGAAGAAAAAGAAGCGAAGGAGGCCGCATAAAATGGCTTGGTTATTTTTAATTCTAGCTGGTATTTGTGAAATTATTGGTGTACTCTTTATGAAAGTAGCCACTGAAAAGAAAGGCTGGGCACCAAAAGTTATTTTAATCGCTAACTTCGGCGTAAGCTTCTTCTTCTTATCTCTTGCGATGGATACATTACCGATGGGAACTGCTTACGCGATTTGGACTGGAATCGGAACTGCCGGAAGTGCACTTCTAGGTATTCTCATTTTCCGTGAATCAGCGGATTGGCGTCGTCTTGCCTTCTTAAGCTGCATTCTATGCGGCGCTGTTGGCTTAAAACTATTAAGCTAACGTGAGGTGAATGTCATGTGGAAAGAAAAAGGAAAACAAATGCTAGCATGGATTACACTCGGGATCGTCATTCTACTACAAATCAGTTTTCATATAATAGAATGGTTGTTTCATAGAGTCGTATCCATTCTTACATTTCTTCCTAACATGGCACTTGAAATTGCATCTATTGTTTGGTCAGTTATTGCCTCCATTACAATCGTCATTATATGGAGTATCGCCAAACTGTGGAATACATTATTTAAAAAGGACAGTACTTCTGAAAAAGAGTAACTGTCCTTTTTAATATTCATTCAGACTTTCTGTAGAAGTTTGATGCGATAAGACAAAGAAGACCAACTATGACAACACTTATACCAATTCCTTTATGCAAATTAGGAAATGGTGATGGTATATCTGAATAAAAATTTGCTAAAATGAGACCGATTGAAAATAAAAATATCCCTATTCTATATAACCATTTTCTTTTGTTCATCATTCTCCCCCTAACATTTTTCATACACTCCTTTCTTTTGGACATACTACCTAAAAAAGGAGTGGATATTATGCAAAATTCTATACATAAGCAGATCCTATTTTTATTTTTCCTCTTTCTCATTCTCGTTATCGTTTTCAGCTTTATATTACATACTCCAAAAGATGTTGTACCAAACAGCCTCTCTGTTTATAAACTCTTACTTTCATATTGTCGTTATTGAAGAAGGTGCCTTATATAAGGCACCTTTTAAAATTCTCTCTTCTCATACAATTTCACTGAAACGAAGATAGATACTATGAACATGCATATTGAACTAACGAATAACATGCTGTTATATAATTGAATTTGTTCCATGCTGATTTCAAAGAACATGGTACCAATTGCTGTCGGTGCTATTAGTATGAAAAGCGTAATAAAAGAAGCTTTTTTATACCCAAACCAAAACAATATCGGTAATACAATGCTTAAATATATAAAAACAAAGCCAGAAATCGTAATTACTGTTGTCGTTATAAATTCAAAAGTTCCATCTTCAAATCGATTGATCACTACAGGACTAGACACTATCATACTTATAATAAAAATAATAAGTGCCATTATGTATTTAGCTAACACAATTTGCTTTTTCGCTAGCGGTAAACTATTTACTATTACTTCACTATTATATTTTTTATCGTCATTGAATGTTTTTAAAATTGCTATTACTGGAATTATAGCTGACATAATTATGTAAAAACTTTTAATATCCATTAATGTCATATACAAGAAAAGAGGATAGATTAAGTGCCATATTAAATACTTCCATTGCATGATAAAGTCTTTTATTATAAGTTGCTTCACAATCGCTCCCTCCTTATAAATCACGCTCATTGTACAAATGAATTGAGAAAAACATGGACATAACATATAAAAGAAGCAGCCCTGCTATAAAACAACTATTTACAACAAGACTCGTGCTCCAGGGATTCTCTATATCTAACCACACTTTACTTACAATCAGTCCACTTAAATACCCAAATGCAATTCCGATGAAGGGTGCAATTTGTTTTGCACTGCTATATCCCACTGAAAATTCAATTGGAAGTACGATTATGCTACAAACCAATCCTCCCGTTATTCCGCCAAGAACAGCTCCCCACAGCATAAGTCCAGTTATATATTCATTTTGTAACTGAATCAAGCCAATCACTAGCGAGAAACCTCCACCTAGAGCAACTAAAATACTTACAAATATGTATTTCCCTATGACAATATCTTTCCGCTCAAACGGTAAACTATTTACTATTATTTCACTTGTATTTTTCCCTTCATAACTCATTGACAGTACCATACCAAGAAAAGGTATAGATACGCTAATCGTCATAAGGAAACTATCACTACGAAAATCAACAATAGCAAGGAAAAACAAACATATAAGATAAACAAATCCTAACTTTCTTTGCAACATCATATCTTTTAAGACTAATTGCTTGATCATATTTTACCCTCCTAATATGAAAATGCCCCTTCTATAACTCTGCCTCCTGAAACATTTTCATTGAGAGCAACATTGATATGACTATACTTACTAACACTCCGATACCAAGAATACTCATTGCTAGTGTAGCCTCTTGAGAGTGGAGTACTTTTAACATGATTATTTCATCACCAAAAATATTGCACATAAGGCCAATCATACTCATTAAAGGAAAAATCATAATCACATTCAAAACAGTAATAGCTTTATATCCCCCAATGTAATTAGTAGGTATCGTTACTACACAATAAATCAAGGTTGCTACTATTGCTGAAAATATTGCATATCCAGGAATAACTATATCTCTGTTCAACAAAATATTTCCTAATATTACGACTATAGAGGTTATACTCAAACCGACTATAATAAATAATGTGGTTGAAATATATTTAGCTATAACTATCTCTTTTCTCATTATAGGCAAACTCACTAATACTTTTTCTGTTTTACTTTTCTCCTCATGATAAAAAGAAATATAAATAATTGTACTACATGTTATAAATAATCCTATTGCAATCCCCATTGGTTGAACGGAGTCCCTAAAAATAGATAACATAGGTATTAAAAAATAGAAAGGAAATATCTTCTTCTGTAAGAAAAACTCCTTCAAAATCAACTGTTGCATATGAATTCTCCTCTCTATAAATCACGTGCTTCATAAATTTTAATTGTAAGAAACATAGAAGCGATATAAATACTGACTAATGCAATGAATCCAACTATAAATACACCAATATGCAGAGGATTCATAATCCACTCAAGGAATGGAGGTGTTGTTTCATTCAGCCCATCACTAATAAATATCCAAAGTATCCCCCCCACTCCTATTGATGCTGCTGATACTAGACTTCTTACTACCTTCGACTTTGTACCATAATAACTAGGGAAAAAGGTGACGACCAAAAATACGGCGTAAACAACCCCATTTATTACTTCATGCCACGGAATTTCAATGTATAGATTAGGATGATATGCACCGATATCAACCAGAACAGCAATACCTCTTATAAGGAAAATAAACAACATAGTAGAGAACATACCACCTACAATAAATATTGCACTGGAAATATATCTAGCAATTATGATGTTTTTTCTACTTAACGGTAAACTATTCATAACAATGTCACTGGTATTCCGTTCATCAATTACAATCAACATCGTAATTGATGAAAGCGTTACAAATAAACAACTCATAGGAAACAGCATTCCATCACCGTTTTCAAATAAAAAGAATATAAAGGGTATAGTAAGATACACTGGCCATATCCCTCGAAAAAAGAACAAATCTTTATATACGAGCTGACGCATAGGCACCTCTCCCTTTCGCGGTGTAAACGATGATATCATCTAATGTAGGCTGTTCTATTACAACCTCATTTCCAAACCAATCGATAATGGCTTGTTTATCCTTCGCTAAACCTTCGAAACCAAACTTGTTTTTTCGTAATCCAACAAATAGCTCTTTTCCTTCTCGGTCTAATAAATCATTATTTCCCTTTACGATTACGTAGTTCTCCATTAAATCGTCTTTTTCACCAGTAAATATAATTTCTCCATCGTTGATAAACGTAATATAATCTGCGATGCGCTCTAAGTCTGTTGTAATGTGCGTTGAGAATAATACAGATACTTCATCTTCCATTACAATTTCTTGCAACATATCAAGTAATTCACTTCGGACAACTGGATCTAATCCTGCTGTCGGTTCATCCATAATAATAAACTTCGCGTGGTGCGAAAGTGCGATGGCAATCGCAAATTTCATTTTCATCCCTTTTGATAGTTCTTTAATTTTTTTATACTTCGGAACTTGCAATCTATGCATATACGATTGATACTGCTCTTCGTCCCACTTTTTATATAACGGTGCAATAATACGCTTCATTTGTTCACACGTTAAATCTTCGTAATAATGATTTTCATCATATACAAAACCGATATTTTGTTTTATTTCCTTTTCGGCTTTCTTATTGTCCTTGCCAAAAATTTTTATATCGCCGCTATCTTTTCGAATTAAATTCATAATCATTTTGATCGTCGTACTTTTCCCTGCTCCATTCGGTCCGACAAATCCCATAATATATCCGCGTGGTAATGTAAAACTTATATTTTTCACTGCAAAATCTTGATAACTTTTACAAACATTTTTTAGCTCTAACATCTCTTATTCCCCCTCATATAAACACGCAATCATCTGCTGTAAATCTTCAAGTGAAAGCTGCAACGCTTTACTTTCATTCACAATCTCTTCCGCTTTACTTTCCAATAGACGTAGCCGCTGTTCTTTTAGCAGTTCATTATTTTTACGTGAAACATAAGTCCCCTTCCCAGCAACAGTTTCTATATATCCTTCTTTTTCAAGCTCCTCGTACGCACGCTTCGTCGTAATTACACTAATTTGTAATTCCTTCGCTAAGCTACGAATAGACGGTAATTGGTCTCCACCTTTTAAACCACCATTTAAAATAAGCTGGCTTAATTGTTTTCTTATTTGTACATAAATAGGGTCTTGGGAAGAATTCGAAATAATAATATTCATGTTTTCCTCCAGTGTGTATATACTGTGTATACCTTATATATACAGTATATACACACCAGCCTATTTTTGGCAAGAAAAAAAGACCAACATTTTCCTGTTGGTCTTTCGTATATGTATCACTTTTCAAAGCGATCTAACATCTCATCTCTCATTCCGAAACTCACTACCGCAATTCCTACATACATAAACAGAAGGAACGCAGGATGAACTGTGTTGTACCAAGTGCTATCAACAATTAAATAAATCGTTAATGCGACAACAAGAACAAACGCTAAGATAAACATATAAAAGTGTCTTGTGCTACCCATGATAAACTCCTCTCTTCTCACTTCACCATTCAACAGTATATTTTATCGAATAATTCGATATGACTCAAGGTTAACTTTCTGTTATGTAATCAAGTTCCACCTTTACAATGTCCTCACATGCTATTGAAATGATCGTTCCTTGCTTATCAATTGCCGTCACTTCTCTATTATCCATTACACGATGCGCTACTCTTTCTAGCACTTTTCCTTGGTCTCGATAACAAAATTCTTTTACATCTTTAATCGTTTTTCCGTTTTCTAAATGGTATATCATTCTATAACACCGATATCCCACATTTTCACCCCCAGCTTGCTCGTTTTTTCACATATACATAAAAATGAGTCATTCCTATCTCATTACATCTTCTTAATTTCAATAAAATTCTAACAAAAATAAATACTTTTATCAAACCGACTTTTTCAACAAAATCACCTATGAAACTGCTTCTTTACGCCATTATGAAACAAAAAATATAAAATAGTAACATTTTCTTCACCACTTCTGCATAAAGTGAAACTTTAATCAGTGGGGGATTTTTGTTCATCCCGATTGATTATCAGCCCGCAAATCGCGGGACAAATTCTCCATACAAAAAAAGAACCCGCATATAGCGAGTTCTTCTTTTGTTATCTAATCAAACTTGTACAGGAGCTAGCTTTTCATAACGTAAAACTGGTTTACGAGCAGCCAATGTTTCATCCAAACGTTTAATTACCGTTGTATGTGGCGCTTCTTGTACAACTTCAGGATTTTCTTCTACTTCTTTAGCAATTTGAATCATCTTATCAATGAAACCGTCTAATGTTTCTTTTGATTCTGTTTCTGTCGGCTCAATCATAATGCATTCTTCCACATTTAATGGGAAGTAAATTGTTGGTGGATGGTAACCGAAATCAAGCAGGCGTTTTGCAATATCTAATGTACGTACACCAAGTTTCTTTTGACGACGACCTGATAATACAAACTCATGCTTACAATGTCTATCGAATGGAAGATCATAGAATGGTGCTAGTCTTCTCATCATATAGTTCGCATTTAATACCGCATACTCCGTTACTGCACGTAGTCCATCTGGACCCATAGAACGAATGTATGTGTATGCACGAACGTTAATTCCGAAGTTACCATAGAATGGTTTTACGCGCCCAATTGCTTCTGGACGATCATAGTTAAAGCGATAGCCATTTTCTGTTTTCTCTAAAATCGGTTTTGGTAAGTACGGAATTAAATCTGCTTTCACACCTACTGGACCAGAACCTGGGCCACCGCCGCCGTGAGGACCTGTAAATGTTTTATGAAGGTTTAAATGCACAACGTCAAATCCCATATCTCCTGGGCGCGCTTGGCTTAATACCGCATTTAAGTTTGCACCATCATAGTATAATTTACCGCCTGCGTTATGGACGATTTCTGCCATTTCTAAAATATTTTCTTCGAATAGACCTAATGTATTAGGATTTGTTAACATAAGTGCTGCTGTTTCTTCGTTTACAACACGTTTTAAATCTTCTAAGTCAACAAGACCATGTTCATTTGATTTTACTGTAATTGTTTCAAAACCAGCTACAGTTGCAGATGCTGGATTCGTTCCGTGAGCAGAGTCAGGAACAATTACTTTCGTACGGTTAAAGTCACCATTTGCTTCATGGTATGCACGAATTAACATTAAGCCTGTCCATTCTCCGTGTGCACCAGCTGCTGGTTGTAATGTAACAGTATCCATACCTGTAATTTCAATTAAATGCTCTTGTAAGTCGTACATTAATTCCATTGCACCTTGTACTGTCTTTTCGTCTTGTAACGGATGAATATTTGCAAATCCTGCGAAACGAGCTACATTCTCATTAATTTTCGGATTATATTTCATCGTACAAGATCCAAGTGGATAGAATCCAGAATCAACACCGTGGTTACGGTTTGAAAGTGCTGTATAGTGGCGCATAATATCAAGTTCAGATACTTCTGGTAGCTCTGCATCTTCTACTCGAATATAATCGCTCTCAAACACGTCTTCTAGTTTCACTTCTTCTACATCTAATTTTGGTAGGCTATATCCTATGCGTCCTTCTTTACTCACTTCAAAGATAAGTGCTTGGTCTTGGTTCTTCATTGGATAGCCCCCATTTCGTTTACAAGTGTGTCAATTTCCTCTTTTGTACGAAGCTCAGTTACTGCTACAAGCATATGGTTTTCATGCTCTTTATAATCACGGCCTAGGTCGTAACCACCGATAATATTCTTTTGTAATAATGCATCGTTTACTTCTTTCACTGGACGCTTGCAATCTACAACAAACTCATTGAAGAATGGTCCAGCAAATGTTACAGTGAAGCCTTTCGCTTCAAATTGACGTTTTGCATATTGTGCTTTAGAAATATTTTGACGTGCCATTTCTTTCACACCTTGTTTACCAAGTGCCGTCATTGCAACTGATGCTGCTAATGCATTTAACGCTTGGTTTGAACAAATGTTAGACGTCGCTTTGTCACGGCGAATATGCTGTTCACGCGCTTGTAACGTTAATACAAACCCACGTTTACCATCTGAATCTACAGTTTGTCCAACAAGACGCCCTGGAATTTTACGCATAAATGCTTTCGTTGTTGCAAAGTAACCACAGTGTGGTCCACCAAACTGCGTTGGAATACCAAATGGTTGTGCATCACCAATTACAACATCAGCACCAAATTTTCCTGGTGGTGTTAATGCGCCTAATGATAATGGATTTGAAGAAACGATAAATAATGATTTTTGTTGATGAACGATTTTTTCAATATCAGCTAATTTTTCAACTTGTCCGAAGAAGTTTGGATATTGAACGATTACACAAGCAACTGTATCATCTACTTCACTTTGTAATACGTCTAAATCTGTTACACCATCTTTATGATTAATTTCAACAACTTCAAGATGTTGACCTTTTGCATATGTTTCAAGTACTGCTCTTGATTCTGGATGAACTGCACTAGACACAAGAATTTTCTTTTTACGAGTATGGCCAGCTGCTAGCATTGCCGCTTCAGCTAAAGCTGTACCGCCATCGTACATAGAAGAGTTCGCTACATCCATTCCTGTTAATTCACAAATCATTGTTTGGAATTCAAAGATTGCTTGTAATTCCCCTTGTGAAATTTCTGGTTGGTATGGCGTGTAAGCTGTATAAAATTCTGAGCGAGAGATAACGTGATCTACAATTACTGGAGCGTAATGATCGTATACGCCTGCTCCTAAGAAAGAAGCGTATTCTTTTAAGTTAGCATTTTTACTAGCCATTTGAGATAACTCTTTTAACAGCTCTGGCTCTGATTTTGCTTCTTTAATTTTTAAATCCCCTTTAAAACGAACACTCTCTGGAATATCAGAGAATAACTCATCGATCGTTTGAACGCCGATCGTTTGTAACATTTCTTTTTTGTCTTCTTCTGTCATTGGAAGATAACGATGCAACATGAAATCTACCCCTCTCCCCGTTACTTTGAACGTTTATAAAATGGTGTTGGAACAACTACTGCTTTGACGCGTTTATTACGAATTTCAATTTCTACTTCTGTATCAACTGCTGCGTATTTTACATCAATTAGTGCTAAACCAATGCTTTTCTTTAACGTTGGAGATTGTGTACCACTCGTTACTTCCCCGATTTTTTCTTCTCCAATAAATACAGGGTAATGTGTACGAGGAATTCCACGTTCGATTACTTCGATGCCGACTAACTTACGAGGCGCACCGTTTTCTTTTTGCTCTTTTAACGTTTCTTTTCCAAAGAAGTCTGCTTCTTTATTTGGTTTTACCGCAAAGCCAATTCCAGCTTCAATCGGTGTAATATCTTTTGATAATTCTTGGCCATAAAGTGGTAATGTAGCTTCGAAGCGAAGTGTATCACGAGCACCTAAACCACATGCTTTTAAGCCTTCTTCTGCTCCAACTTCAAGAAGTTTCTCCCAAAGTTTTGCAGCATCTTCACTCTTACAGTAAATTTCAAATCCATCTTCACCTGTGTAACCCGTACGAGATACAAGTGCTGGAATTCCATCTACAAGAATATCGTTTTTAAATTTAAAGAACTTAATTTCTTTCAAATCTTCTGACACAACTTTTTGTAAAATGCCTTCTGCTTTTGGTCCTTGAATTGCAAGCTGTGCAACTTCACTAGAAACATTGACTACTTTCGCATCGCCAATTACATGGCTAGCTAACCATTCGTAATCTTTCTCGATATTTGATGCATTGATTACTAATAAATAGTCTTCTTCACCACGTTTGTAGATTAATAAATCATCTACTGTACCACCATTTTCGTAGCACATAGCTGTATATTGTGCGCCTCCTACCTTTAAGGTAGAAACGTCATTTGTAACAACACGTTGTAAAAATGCTAAACTATCTACACCTTTTACCTCAACTTCTCCCATATGAGACACATCGAACAAACCTGCCGCTGTACGTACAGCTTCATGTTCTTCTTTAATGCTTGAAAATTGAACTGGTAATTCCCAACCACCGAAGTCGATTGTTTTCCCACCATACTTCGCGTATACATCAAATAACGGTGTACGTTGTAATGTAATCATGCTCTCTCCCCCTTATGCTTTGACAAATCAATAAAAGTTGCTCGCCATATCTAAACATTTTCACTCTGAAAAGATAGGATATACGGAATCTCCTTATATTTTTTTATGAAAGCGTAAATAAAAAATCACTTTCTTGGATAAAATACGAAAGATTCCACACATTTCACACCATTATCCTAACATTATTCGCTATATTTCATCAATATTCTAGCATAAAAAATAATTTAGAATTTTTTATTCTTAATCTAATTAAATACAACTTTCAAAATTTAGCCCTTTATCTTTGCCTATTCTTTAACTTTTAGTATGTGTAATAACGCCTTATTACAAGGCTTATATAATAAAGATTTTTTTAATAATTACTTTAGTTTATAAAAGGTGGGAGAGTCGTAATGAATGTCGATATTTCCGTAGATCGAACGTGGCAAAACAATTTTTTAAATAGAGTTGACGAAGATGGCCCTTGGACAAACTGGGATTTATATCATTTAGCTTATAAAACAGAAAAATCGTTACTTGTTCCTACTTTCGATGGATTACAAGCACCGAAGCATTTATCTCATTTCACACCACTTCCGCATCAATTAGAAGTCGCTCAAAATGTCATTGAACAAATGAATGGCAAAGCGATACTAGCAGATGAAGTGGGACTTGGGAAAACAATTGAAGCTGGGCTTATTTTAAAAGAATATATGGTCCGCGGCCTTGTGAAAAAAGTACTTATACTCGTCCCTGCCTCTCTCGTATCACAATGGGCATACGAACTAAATACAAAGTTTTTCATTCCAGCTGTAGCCCAAAAGAAAAGCTATTCATGGGAACAAGCCGATGTGATTGTATCATCAATTGATACTGCAAAACGTTCACCGCATCGTGATATCGTTTTGAACTTAGAATATGACCTTATTATTATCGATGAAGCACATAAACTTAAAAATAATAAAACAAAAAACTATGAATTTGCACAGCGATTAAAAAAGAAATTTTGCTTATTATTAACTGCTACTCCTGTCCAAAATAAGATTGATGAAATTTTCAACCTTGTTTCTTTATTAAAACCAGGACATTTAGGCAATCAATCCAACTTTGAAGAATATTACGCTTCAAAAAATCGTTCAGCCGAATCTGATGAAGATTTAAAAGCTCTTATTAATAAAGTAATGGTCCGAAATCGCCGGCATAATACCGGAATTGATTGGCCAAAGAGACATGTACGTACAATTTTCGTTGAGTTTAATGAAGAAGAGCAAGCTTTGTATAACGGGATTGAAAATTGGCGAGGACAAGACGCCTTCACATCCGCTTTCTCATCGTTAACTTTAAAACGAGAAGCTTGTAGTAGTCGTGAGGCTGTGTACTATTCATTAAAAAAACATGTAGAAAAACGTCAGAAGGAAAATGAGCATTACATAAAAGACCCGCATATTGATGTGCTAATGGACAAAATTAATCATATTCCTTTCAATTCAAAGGCGAATAAAGCTCTTGAGCTTATAAAAGAAATTGACGATAAAGTCGTCATCTTCACAGAATATCGAGCATCACAAATGTACTTACAATGGTTTTTACAACAACACGGCATTTCTTCCGTTCCATTCCGCGGCGGATTTAAACGTGGGAAGAAAGACTGGATGAAGGAGCTTTTCCAAAACCACGCACAAGTATTAATTGCAACTGAAGCTGGTGGTGAAGGGATTAACTTACAATTTTGTAGCCATATGATCAATTATGATTTGCCATGGAATCCAATGCGCCTTGAACAAAGAATCGGACGTATTCACCGTCTTGGTCAAAAGAATGATGTTCATATTTATAACTTAGCTACAAAACACACTGTTGAAGAACATATTTTGAAACTGTTATATGAAAAAATCAATTTATTTGAGCGTGTTATCGGGGAACTTGATGAAATTTTAACGAGAATTAATATGAAAAACATCGACGCGCACATTCAAGAAATATTTGCGCAGTCAAAAAGCGAAGGAGAAATCCGAATTAAGATGGAAAACTTAACATCTATTATCGACTTCGCCAAACGAAATGAAGCTGAGGTGCAAGGCTATGCAGCAACATGAAATTCATAATTACTTATACAATTTTTTCGAGGCGAATAACTGTGAAATTTTACAGCGCTCCCCTCATCTATTAGATGTGCAGTTAACAATTGAGATGGATAAATTATTAATGAATCGCCCTTTTTATTGGCACTATCTTGAGAAAACAGGAGGCGTACCGAATCCGATGCGCCTTACTCTTATTACAAATCCAGAAAATGAAGAAAACGATGGCGAGCTTATTCACTACGGTTCACCACGTCTTCATCAAATTTTCCAAACGACAAAAGAATTAGGCTCTTACATACGTTTATATGAGGATGTACGGCATAGCGGGGCAACGCATACACCGCTCCATCCGTGGCTCGGTGTAAATATTAAAGTTTCCTATCAATGTGATCGAAAAAAAGACATCCTTCACTCCATTGGGATTCATCTCATTTCTGGCACAATGATCGCAAACTTTCATGAAACATTAGCTAAAATTAAACTTACACCGAAAATACCTGACTTTTGTTTTACGCTCTCGCCTATCATTAAACCGCAAAGCGGTTTACAACGTATAGAGGATGCTTTAAAGAATATTATTGCGGAAGATGACCATACGTGGGCGAAAGAAGCAAGAGTGCGCTGGAATCATGATTTAGACCTTTTAAATCGTTTTTATGAAGAAAGTGATGAACTTCCCGAAAGCTATGAAATTGAAAAACAAGCACTGCAAGAACAATACGAGCCACGTATTACAGTGCAAATTATTAACGGTGGACTTTTTTATGTTACCGCAAACCATTTTCTATCTTAAAAAGCCCCTTCTGTTTTAGAAGGAGCTTTTTTGAGTTATCCTCTATCGCCATTACGCCCTTGTTGTTTTTGCTTTGCCATACGTTTTTGATGCGCACGATCCTTTGCACTCACATGATTTGCATCAGTTGGAAGGTTTTCTTTTGAACGGCCAATTCCATTACTCATTTGTCCCACTCCTTCTTATGTCTTTCAAAATACATCCTTATTTTCAGCTAGAAATACAATCCTTATACAAAAAAATAAGAGCAGCCATTGGCTACTCTTACTCGCTCACGTATTTTTGAAACATATCATGGATGCCTTTATTTACTAGGTTCGAGATCTGCTCGTCAGATTTATTCGGATAACGATCACGCAATCTGATAGATGCCTTCACCATTAAATTTTCTAATACAGAACGGCCACCTTCTCCATAAATAATTTCAGCATATTTAACAAGCCTTCCATCCTCTACTGTTGCTGGATTATGATTGAAGAAAAATTTACTCATTGTCTCCACCTCTCTCTTTTGATAACGTTTACATTTATATAGATTATTTATGTTATTTATTTCACAATATTGTATGCATGTATATTTAATTAGTTTCATTATAAAGCAACATATCGATAGTAAATATGTGATTTTCCGTCCATTTTGTGAACAAACTAAAAATGAAAGCGTTTCCTTTATTATATACTAAAAAAACTTACTACGCTAGGGGCAATTTTTTCAATCTACTAATCCCTCAAAAAACGATATATTTTTTCTTTTCCCATTAAACCTTATACAATTTTCAGAAATTATATTATAAAATATATGTATGACTTAAGGAGGCCCTATATGAATCAAAATAAAAAAGCTATATTAGATCTTGTCTTTTATCTCGTAATCCCATTCCTCATTTGGAAATTTGCAAAACCTTATATCGATCCTTATTACGCGATGTTACTTTCCTCTGTTCCGGGGATTATTTATACACTGTATACCTTTAAAAAAGAAAAACAGTTTAACGTAACAGGGTTCTTTATTTTAATTACACTCATTTCTAATACAACGGTAGACCTATTATCCGGATCAGCTGAACGCATGTTATGGAACGATGCGTATTATCACATCGTACTAGGTATTATCGTTATATGTACCATTTTTATAAAAAAACCACTTATGTTATATTTCGCAGCAGATATTGCAGCACTACAAGGCCATGACCGTGATAAAAGTCGTGAACTGTATCGTGATAGTCGTATCTATCCAGCATTACAATATTTAACGCTATTTTTCGGGCTACAATTTATATTAAAAAGCTTCTTAAAAATTTATTTCATCTCTGTTTTCGGTGTAGATGGCTATGGTGAAATGAGAGCGATTATGACCGCTGTTGGATGGGGCATTTCTATTTGTATCGGAATTGGATTTGTTTGGGTAAACAACAAAATACATGCCGTTACAGAAGAAAAAGAATCCGTACAGTAAATAAAAATCCCCTAGTAGCATCATACTACTAGGGGATTTTTATTTTGCTACACATATTAAGAAATCGTTAACTTGATTTTTTTCTTTTATCTTTTACGTTTCGATAAAACAAAGCAGCACTTAGCGGCATAACACCAAACCACTTATTCATAAATGGCTCTTTTTCAGCACGGCGTTGTTCTTTCTTTTGTTTACGATCTGCTTTTGGAGCATCCATATACGACACAAACTGCTGTGTCACAAAGCGAACATAATCATTAGTAGACATATTATCATCACCTCTACTTGATTAGTATGTCCACTTTTTTATTGATTAATCTTTTCTTTGAATTCCTTCATAATTTGCTTTACAGACTTATTCGTCGTATCGATATGAATATGAGCCTCTTCATAATAAGCTCGGCGCGATTCAAATTTTGCCACAAATGCCTCTATATCTTTCTTCTGAAATAGTGGCCGTGTCGTATCTTCACGAAGTCTTTCTGCAATTACATGTGGATCACAATATAAATACACGACAGTTCCATTTTCCTTCATCCACTTTCGGTTTTCCTCTCGTTCAATGATTCCGCCACCAGTTGTAATAATTACATTACAACTCGGTAGTGAACGTAACATTTCACTTTCATATTCCCGAAAAGCCATTTCGCCTTCTTCAGCAAAAATATCACGAACTGCCTTCTCCTGCTTCTCTTCAATTTTTTGGTCTGTATCGACAACATCCATATGAAGTTCTTTACTTAACGCTTTTCCAATTGTTGTTTTCCCAGCTCCCATATAACCGGTTATGTATATAGATTTCATGTTCGTTCCTCTCAATCATCCGTTATTATTTGTTATTATAACGAATGATTACATTATTTAATAAAAAAACGTTTTGTTCTTCTTATAAAATGAAGAACAAAACGTTTCATACACGCTTTTACTTATAAGCGCCTCTTCTTACCCACTGCGTTGCAATCCATTTCTCACCTTTCGTTACAGGTGCCCCTCCGTGTAACGTAAGCTCATTTAATGATTGGTCTTGATAAAAATACTCAAAGTATACTGCCATTCCCTTTCTAGGGTGCACAGAAAGATTTAATTTAGGAAAGAACGTTTCTCCACCTTCTTCTACATCATTTAAGTACATGACAAGCGTACTAATACGATTATTAGCAGCTGATCTACTATGTTCTGCAAAATAATCATAATGCGCTTTATATTGTTGATCCACTTCATAATTTAAAATGTGTAATCCTTCTCCATGCGACGCAGGAACATTCATGATAGATGAAATTCGTTTTTCAATCTTCGTAGTCAGTTCATTATCGTCTAAAAATGCACCCTTACTCGTTCGAATATCATTTACATCACGTGATGAACCAACTTTGGAACGTGCTAACTTACTTTTAGACAATTCAATCAATTCACCACATTCTTCATCGCTTAATACATTTCCTAACACGACAATAAGAGGTTCTTCGAATTTTGAAATAATGTGTATTTCCCTATCTTCTGTCATAATTGCATTTCCTTTATGATCAAAAATAGTTTGTTCCTTATTTTCACCTATTTGATTGTTATTTGTCATTTCCCTATTCTCCCTAAAAAAATATGTTTGGATAGCTTGAATATATCATATTCTTTCTACCTTTCTCTTTTTTGAGAAAATTTAAACTTTCAATTGTTTTATTTATCCATTCCCTATAAAAAACAGCCTGTTTTAAAATGAGAAATTATGGTTTTTGTTCACACATTCAACATACTATCCTTCTATCCAATCGAATATTTTTTCATCCTTTTTTCTATACCGAAAGCTCACCTTATAGAAAACTTCCTGCTTTATTTTGCACTGCAACGAAACGAGAATATCATCTTTTTCAAAGACGTAATTTCCACTTGCTTCGCCCTTTTCATATTGAAAGAAAAATGTATCTTCCTTTTCTTTTTGCTGTAAATCCTGTTTTATATTTGTAATCGATCGATTTAGTAGTTCTTCCATTACAAACTTTTGCTCTATTTCAATATAAAATTTTTTATCTATAAGTAACATATTCGTTTCGTATACAAAGAACGAAGTTAATAATGCAAGAAAAATGATTGTTCCTGGCATCGTAAATCCATCTTGTTTTCTCATATATTTATTTCCATTGCGCTATACCTTACAGCTACACCTTCATATATTTTCCCGCTCATATCTTTCACATTTATTAAAAGCAAATGAGGTGTTACTTCATACGAAACCATTCCAACATTTTGTAATATAACTTCTCTTCCTCGCATATTTACTTTTCTTATCAGATGATTATTCAATTTTTCATACGTCACTTCATCTCCAGTGCGAAGACGGAAGCGCAAAAGATTATCTTTATTTTCAGGGACTATTTTTTCTACAAAAGATACTTCACGAAACTCTAACTGTACTTGTCCTAAAAACACATCCCATTCCCAATTATTTAATCCTTTTGATTGGTTGTTTTCTATTCCAATAAAATTTAAACGTGGCAAGAGTAAAAAGAACAGTGATAACAGAAAAAAACATACGATCATTTCTATTAATGTAAACCCAACTTCTAATTTATTTTCTCTCCTGCATAAAAGCATTGCTCCATCATTCTTCCTTTCACATCTTTCCACATAGCACAAACTTCATTTCCTCCCCAATATGTGTAATATACATTTCCATTTACGACTTTTTCTTGCTGTTGTTTCGCACCATTCTCATACATATATAAAGCTGCTTCTCTTTTTAATAATACAAATGCTTTATAACGAATTTGTATGTTTTTTCGTTCTTGCATAATCAATATTGTTTGCGGAAGTAGTAAAGACACTGCCATCATTACTATACTTAACGCTACAAGCATCTCAGCCATCACTGACCCTTTTTGACATTTCACGATACGTAAATCTCCCTCTTCCAAGCTGAAATACAATTTCATATTTATAACTTCGATACGAAAGTAAAATAGTACCACCTCTATTAATATTTCCACTCGGATTATATGTCATCGGATTTGGAAAAGTATTCAAATCAATTTGTATATCGCTATCATATTCTTTTTTAATAATAGTAAGATTCGTACTTAGCTCCCCTATATAATACGCATGTCTATCTTTATGCCATCGTAATGTATAGTGTTTTTGACGATTTATCGCTAATTGTTGCATATACAAAATATCATTTGAAAACTGTCTTAAAAATTGTTCGACTTTTTGTTTTTCATGTAATGAATGTACGTTAAAATACGTGACCATACTTAGTACAGAAATTGCAAATAGAACGAGTAGCATTTCTAAAAGAGTAAATCCTTTTTGTTTCACAGTTTCCCAGTTGTTACTGTGCCATCATTTGAAATATGAATGGATTCACCATTCGGGCACTTATCAGCTGTAATATATTTTTCATCCCTTAGCTCTTTTAGCGAGGGGATTTTATTATGTTGTAGTTGGTATACTTGTATTTGAGCTTCTATAGATTTCACATAGGCTTTACATCCTGTTCCTTCGACGGATGAACGCTGTGTGATTACATTCGGAATAATTAATAGTAATAATACAGTGATGATGACCATAACTAATAACATTTCTAAAAGGGTAAATCCTTCCTCATTCTGCATGTAAACACCTCCTAAATAGAATTCATCATTTGAAACATTGGCATAATCATCGCTAAATACATAAGAACGATCATTCCTCCAATACACGTAAATAAAATGGGTTGAATGATCACTAACATACGTTTAACTTTTTGCTCCATCTTTTCCATAATAAGATCGCTATAGTCACCTAATTCAATGGCCAAATTACCGTTTGCTTGTCCATGCGTAATAATATAAGAAAGTTCTTCCTCATAATATCCGCTTTTAGCAATAATAGATTGCAACGGTTCTCCCGCAATTAATTGGCGTTCAATTCGGCCCGCTTCATACTGAAAGAACGGATGATATTTTTGCTCCATCATTATTGTTAGAGCCTCCAGTACTGATAGTCCGCCGTGTAATAAACCGCTTAATTGAGTGGCGAAATAATGTGAATGCTTTAAAATAAGAAATGTTTTTACGAGGGGGATACGAAGTTTAATTTTTACCTGCTTCATATGCGGAAGTTTCCGAAAGTAAAATATATATACGCTACAACCAATCATAGCGATAAAAATAGCGCTAAAAATAAAATAGGGTAGTAGCTTAATTGCACTTAATATTTTTTCTGTAAATAACGATGCTGTAGAACCGAACGAACTATATACCATATCAACCTGCGGTAATAAAATACGGTTAAAAATCAAAATCATGATTATTAAAAAGAACGCCAAAAACATAGGATACTGCATTATTTTCATCATATCTTTCCTATACTTATCCTTTTTATAAAGAAGTGCGCTCCCTTGTTGCAATGCAAAAGAAATATCACCATGTTGCTCAGCATAAAATAAATAACTTAACATCTCCTGATGAAACTTTAATTGATGAAAAGAATCGTGTAGACTTTTTCCATCTTTTAATCCATCAATCATGCGCTGCAATTGTACTTTCTTTTCTAAAGGTAATTGAAACCGTAAAAATTCTAATGCCTGCAAAAGGGAGTATCCTTTTTCTAATAGTTCTCCTAATCGTTTCAGCAATACTACTTGATCACTTAAACTCCATATTTGCTTAAACATACACATCCTCTTCTAAAAATCCTAAAGCGTATCCTTTTCGTATCGAAGATTCTAATGTTTCGTGCTTGTATGTGACACATTCCCCGTTTGCTTCTTTAACCGCTTGTTTTAACTCATATCCATATAACAACTCATAAATACTCGCTTGTCTGACTTGCCTCATTGATTTACATAAAGTTGAGCACTTTCTTTTGCAAAACGGGCACTTCAATTCGACAAGTCGCTGTGCAGCTATAGCCAATAAAGATTGTTCAATTTCTTGCCTCGTTATACCAAAATCCATGAACCTGAGTATCGCCCCTTTCGCATCATTCGTATGCAGTGTCGTCATTACTAAATGTCCAGTCAAACTTGCTCTTATAGCAATTTTCGCTGTTTCTTCATCACGAATTTCACCGACTAAAATAATATCCGGATCATGACGTAAAATAGCCTTCAATCCCGCCTCATATGTGATACCTGCTTTTTCATTTATTTGAATTTGTAATACATCGTCATTTCTTTTTTCAACTGGATCTTCCAGCGTAACGATACGACGTGTTTTCTTTTTTCTAATGACCTCTAATAATGCATACATTGTTGTTGTCTTTCCAGAACCAGTTGGTCCAGTAAATACGAGTAACCCATGTGAATAGTGTAAAAAAGAGAGTAGTTTCTTCGCTGTACTTGGAAATAACGAAAGATGAGATAACGGCTGAATAGATGCTTGTAAATGAAGACGAATAACGAGACTTTCTTGATATACAGTTGGTAGCGTGGAAAGGCGTAAATATACTTCTTGCCCATCCATTTGTAAATACAGTGAACCATTTTGTGGCTTCCGCCTCTCCCCTATATCCATGGATGCTAAAAATTTAAAGTGTGAAACAAGTTTTTCTCCAAATTCCTTTTCGATACAATGTTTCATCATTAAATCTTTTCCTATACGTAGTTGAACCACTACATCCTTCTTCCGGGGCACAACATGTAAGTCCGACGCTTGTACCCTACACGCCTCTTTCAAAATCATATTCGCAAAACTTTCAATTCCATTCATCATTTTCCCCTCCCTACTATGTATATAGCATGAAAAAATTCATAAGAAAAATCGGTATTTTTGTATTTTCACTATAGAAAAAAGGGAAAATATGTTTGTGAAATTATGAACAATTTCCGAATTATTGTCTGAAATTACCTATATGAAAGTTTATCTGTATTATAATGTTATTATCTTGGATAAAGTGATAAAGGTGGAGATCCTCATGGAACAAGCTTTAAAAATTACTGGTGTATTATCTGACCCAACTCGTTATTACATTTATAAATATATTTCCCAAAAACATAGTTACGTAACTGTACAAGAAATTGCAGATGAGTTTGACATTCATCCAAACGTAGCGCGTTTACATTTATCTAAATTAGAAGATGTTCATATGCTGAAATCGGAAACGAAGAAAACTGGAAAAGGCGGACGACCAAGCAGATTATATGTATTATCTGAAGATGTGATTCAATTACAATTTCCATTCCGTGATTATCAATTGTTAGCAAGAATCGCATTTAATTCTTTACTTAGCCTTGGCGCTGCTGGTGAAAAAGCGCTATACGAAACTGGAAAACAATTTGGAGCCGAATTAATGCAACAACATATGCTGCGTTTAAATGTGAGTGAAGATGCTTTAACAGTGGAACAAAAAGTTCAAATTGCAAAAGAAGCTTTCTCAACAGCTGGCTTATCACCTGCATTTGAATTAAGTGCAGATGGAACGAAAATTTTCTATGATGTACACAATTGTCCATTTAAAGAAGTTGCTGTTCATCACCCAACTGAAATTTGTAATATGCACGGAGATATGATGAAAGGGATTTTTGAAATCCTATTCCCTAACACGGAATTAACACGAAATGATAGTCTACTAGATGGATGTAAATCTTGTAATTATAAACTAACAATTTAATTTCTCATATAAAAAGAAGCCATTTATAAATGGCTTCTTTTTATATGAACGAATATTTACAATAGTAAGAAAAATAAACTATAATGAGGTGAGGTTTACTTTTTTTAGAAAAGGAGGGAGATGGCATGGAGCGCATGTTTCGCGTTCTCGGCTTTTGGACTGGAATTTTCTCGGTTATGTTTTACGTAGGGGATATGCATTCGACCGCACTACTATTTTTAGGACAAACAGGATTCTTCGTACTTTTAAGCTATTTAAATTTAACAGAGCGTATGTATATATACGTATTTGGGGCATATTTAACTGTTTTCTTCATAGGATTTACATACTACACGACGTTTTTACTTGTCCCTGGGGCTGGACATTAAAAGATGGCATTTTGCCATCTTTTTTTTAATTCCGCAATTTCCTAGTTGACATATAGGTTTTATTACCTTATATTCTATATAACAGATTGGAATTAGGGGGAATCGACATGAATACACTGCTTGTCGGAATTAACGTTGCAGTCATGCTCATCTTAGTTGGCGTATTATATTATATGCAACGTAAGCATGTATCTTTTAATAAACGTGTATTTACTGCTTTAGGAGTCGGAATTATATTCGGTCTTATATTACAATTTATTTATGAACCAACTTCTAAAGTAATTATTGAATCAAATACTTGGTTTGGCTTGATCGGTAACGGTTATGTGAAATTACTTCAAATGATCGTTATGCCACTTATTTTAGTATCTATTATTTCAGCCTTTACAAAATTACAGTTAACGAAAAACCTTGGTAAAATTAGTGGTCTTATTATCGGAATTTTAATTCTTACTACAGGAATCGCTGCAGCTGTCGGTATCGCTGCAAGTGCAGGATTTGATGTATCAGCAACAGGGCTACAACAAGGTGATGCAGAATCTGCTCGTCTGAAGCTAGTTGAAGAAAGATTTACTTCTATTGAAAAAACAACAATTCCAGATAAATTATTAGAGCTATTGCCTACAAATCCGTTTCTTGATTTAACAGGTGCTCGTCCAACATCAACAATTTCTGTTGTCATATTTGCAGCCTTTATCGGTATCGCCTTTATAGGGGTAAAACGAAAATATCCAGAACAAGCAGAACTATTTAAGAAAATGCTTGATGCTGTATATGCAATCGTAATGCGTATGGTAACATTAATTTTACGTCTTACTCCATACGGCGTATTAGCTCTTATGGCAAAAACAGTTGCTGGTAGCGACATAAATGCTATTTTAAAACTTGGTAACTTCGTGTTAGCGTCTTACGTAGCACTTATCGTAATGTTCGTTATCCACTTATTATTAATTGCTCTATCTGGTTTAAATCCAATTCAATATTTAAAAAAGGTGTTCCCTGTATTAACATTTGCATTCACATCTCGCTCTAGTGCTGGTGCAATGCCATTAAATATTGAAGCGCAAAAAGAAAAGCTTGGTATTTCCGAAGGAATTGCCAACTTCGCAGCATCATTTGGAGTATCTATCGGACAAAACGGTTGCGCAGGTATTTATCCAGCAATGCTTGCAATGATGGTCGCTCCAACTGTAGGAATCGATCCATTACAACCACAATTTATTTTAACTTTAATCGCTGTCGTTGCTATTAGCTCATTCGGTGTTGCCGGTGTTGGTGGCGGTGCAACATTTGCAGCGTTAATCGTACTATCTACAATGAACTTACCAATCGGTATTGTCGCTCTTGTTATCTCAGTTGAACCATTAATCGATATGGGTCGTACAGCTCTTAACGTAAGTGGTTCTATGACAGCAGGTCTTATTTCTAGTAAATGGCTTGGTGAATTAGATCAAGATACGTACAATCAAGATGATACAAAAACTGGTGAAATTGCTTCATAATGAAAAGGACGCTAACAAAAACTGTTAGCGTCCTTTTTTAGTTCTTTTCATCTTCCTCTTTGTCTTTTATACATAAGTCATCAAATATTGTTTCACATACTATGTAAAATCTCGTTCTTTATACTTCATTTCCGTCTCCTTACACATAGAAAAAGAGAATACAATTACATATTCTCTTTTCTCAAATATATTTCATTATCTTACAGCCCGTCCTTTCACAAATAACCATTTTGTTCGCACCATTTATGAAATTGTCCTACGTCTACTCCAACTAACACGATATCCTTTAGGTCTACATCAATGATTTGTTCTCCAATTACAATAGCAAACTGTGATTCTAATTTTGTCTCGTTTTTCTTTACAATTCCAATTCGGTTCCGATGCGGTCCATCTTTTATATATGCTTTTTGTCCTACAATATCAAAGTTCAAGATTTTCACCTCTTTTACTGCGCTCAAATTGGAAATACGATCTCCACCTCGGAAAATTTCCTTTCATTGCACTATTTCTCTATATATATGACGAAACAATAAAAGAGTCCTTCCTTCTTTACAATTATTTTTTCTTTGTTTCATTTTTGTGATCGAAACGTAAAGTTTATAATAAAATACACTTGGAAGCGCTTTCTATGTAATTTTTTATGTTATACTATATGAGTAGAACTTCGTAAAGAGGGTTAAAAAATGAATACAAAAATGATAAAAAAAGTAATTGAAGCATTAAAAGTATATGGCTTTCAGAATGTATCATTCTGTGACAAAACGAAGCAATTTTTATTTCATAACGAAATGGATATTATGAGCGGCTATGCAGAAATAACATATAGTAGTCAATTTGAAAAATTCAACGTACAAATTCATCCGATTGAAACACATCACCAAGCAGAGTTGCAAGAGGTTGAAAGACATATACAGGCCTGTATAAGAAAAGTGGAATATTTAAACGCACTTCTTAGCGGACAGACAAAACTAGATGACAAAATTATTATAATGTAAAAAAAGAACGTGAGGATATCACGTTCTTTTTTTACATTATACGTTCATCTTTTCCTTTAGTTGTAATCCTG
>NZ_BPLI01000013.1:0-60429 GCF_019656175.1 Bacillus sp. BML-BC051 | reverse complement strand
TAAAAATTAATTAATTTTTAAAATATAAGTCTAGGAATATTTGAATAAATCTAAATTATCGTGTAGAATAATGTTGTAAAATGTAAACGTTTTTCTAAGGGGAGGCTAAAAAAATGGTAGTAGCATACAAACATGAGCCATTTACAGATTTTTCAGTGGAGGCTAACAAATTAGCGTTTGAAGAAGGTTTAAAGAAAGTAGAATCTTATCTTGGACAAGACTATCCATTAATTATTGGGGGAGAAAAAATCACTACAGAAGACAAAATTGTTTCTGTAAACCCTGCAAATAAAGAGGAACTTGTTGGTCGCGTTTCAAAAGCAAGCCGTGAGTTAGCTGAAAAAGCAATGCAAGTAGCGGATGAAACATTCCAAACTTGGAGAAAATCAAAGCCAGAAATGCGTGCAGACATTTTATTCCGCGCTGCAGCAATCGTTCGTCGCAGAAAGCATGAATTCTCTGCTATTCTTGTAAAAGAAGCAGGTAAACCATGGAATGAGGCAGATGCTGATACAGCAGAAGCAATCGACTTTATGGAATATTATGGTCGTCAAATGTTAAAATTAAAAGACGGTATTCCAGTAGAAAGCCGTCCAATTGAATATAATCGTTTCTCTTACATTCCATTAGGAGTAGGTGTTATCATTTCTCCTTGGAACTTCCCATTCGCAATTATGGCAGGTATGACAACAGCTGCTTTAGTTTCTGGTAACACAGTATTACTAAAACCAGCTAGTACAACTCCTGTAGTAGCAGCGAAATTCATGGAAGTATTAGAAGAAGCTGGCTTACCAGCTGGCGTAGTAAACTTCGTTCCAGGTAATGGTTCTGAAGTTGGTGACTACTTAGTAGATCACCCTCGTACACGTTTCGTGAGCTTCACTGGATCTCGTGATGTAGGTATCCGTATTTATGAACGTGCAGCGAAAGTAAACCCAGGCCAAATTTGGTTAAAACGCGTTATCGCTGAAATGGGTGGTAAAGATACAATTGTTGTTGATAAAGAAGCAGATCTTGAATTAGCAGCTAAATCTATCGTTGCATCAGCATTCGGATTCTCAGGACAAAAATGTTCTGCATGTTCTCGTGCAGTAATCCATGAAGATGTATACGATTACGTATTAAATCGTGCTGTTGAATTAACGAAAGAATTAACAGTTGCTAACCCAGCTGTATTAGGTACAAACATGGGTCCTGTTAATGACCAAGCTGCATTCGATAAAGTAATGAGCTATGTTGCAATTGGTAAAGAAGAAGGTAGAATCTTAGCAGGTGGCGAAGGAGACGATTCTAAAGGCTGGTTCATCCAACCAACAATCGTTGCTGACGTTGCAGAAGATGCTCGCTTAATGAAAGAAGAAATCTTCGGACCAGTAGTAGCATTCTGTAAAGCAAAAGACTTTGATCATGCACTAGCAATTGCAAACAATACAGAATACGGTTTAACAGGTGCTGTTGTTACTAATAACCGTGACCATATTGAAAAAGCACGTGAAGAATTCCATGTGGGTAACTTATACTTTAACCGTGGATGTACTGGTGCAATCGTAGGTTACCAACCATTCGGTGGCTTTAACATGTCTGGTACAGACTCTAAAGCTGGTGGCCCTGACTACTTAGCACTTCACATGCAAGCAAAAACTACTTCTGAAACTTTATAAGAAATAGTAGGAGAGATCTTCGCAGTCTGCGAAGATCTCTTTTTTTTTTTGAAAAACTTTCTATATGTGGATTAAGATAGATATACTTAGAAAAACTAATAAGGTAATAAGGTTTACTTCAGTAAATAAGATATATTATATTTGTTGAATAGATTCTCTTTAAGGACAAGAAAAGTAGGTGAACAAAGTGGGAAAATATCAATTGGATTACAAGAGTCAGGTAGCTGTGGCAAAGTTTCATGAAAAACAGACGCCTGCCAAATTTGATAAAAAGCAGCAAATTGAAAATTTGCGTGCGGAGTATTTGAAAAAGAAGCAAAAACAAACAGATAAATAATATGTTACGTTTTTGATAGGAGAAACCAGTTCTAATTACCACATATTACCTTTTGGTAATTAGAACTAGCTAAACCCTATTAATATCGGGATAAACATGTAAATAGAAACAAAACAACGAGAAAAGTTGACTTATTAGTCATATTTTTTAGTATTCATTTTAAGGATTTCCTGTATAATACAATTTGAAAGAAAATCTATGGTTTGACAAGAAACACTCTTTTCGGTTTTGCTCACTGAAGGGAGTGTTTTTTTGTAGCCAAAAACTCCTCTGTACTCATTACATTTGCATATACTCCATTTAAACTAGCCAAAATTGTGTTATGAATATAAACGGCTGGTATCGTAGCATTCTTAAAAGAAAGATCTTTTGTAGCACAAGCGTCATGTATAACGGTACATGGAAAGCCGAAATCAAAAGCAGCCCTTACGGTAGCATCAATGCACATATGGGTCATCATCCCGCATATGACGACGTGCTCAATATCTAAACGTTGTAATCGTTCTAGAAGATCGGTTTCGCGAAAACTATTTGGATAATGTTTGAGTATAACGGTTTCTTCTCTAAGTGGGCGTACGCTTTCATGAATATGTACACCTTCTGTATTGGGTAGGAAAAAAGTAGCGTCATCTTTAATTGCTACATGTTGGATATGAAAAATAGGTTCGTTTTTCTTTCTAAAGAATTGTAGTAACTGACTAGCATATTCGCTTGCTTCTACTGGATTACGCAATTCCATTTTTCCATGTGGAAAATAATCATTTTGAATATCAACGAGTAAAAGAGCTGTTTTCATATATTTATCTTCCTCCGATTTCATATTCAAATAATGGTATTCAATTTATCCGACATTAACGGGCAGTAAAACTCCCACCTCAAAATTCGGCTGGAGCAAAGAAGTTAGGTGGGAGATCAACTGTCCGTAAATGTCCGATTGGTGAGGGCTGATAATCAGTGGGGGATGAACAAAACCCCCACTGATTATAGTTTCACTTTATAGAGAGGATTCTCCTTTTAAAAAATATGAGGGAAGGGAATTTAACATAACTTTAAAAATTACTATTGTATGTGATTTTTTATTTGAAAATTTTAATAGAGAAATAATTAATATTTTTCTAAAAAATGTATTGACTCTTATTATTCTGAGTTCTATAATGAGAATTAATTAAACGACAATTAAATCGATACATTCTTATCCAGAGAGGTGGAGGGACTGGCCCTACGATACCTCAGCAACGGGTTTTTTAATACCGTGCTAACTCCAGCAAGCCTATAAAGGCTTGGAAGATGAGAAGATGTGAACGAGTACATATAAGTGCTCTCCTTCTTATCTTTATGGTTGATAAGAAGGAGAGCACTTTTTATTTTACCTCGAAAGCTCTACTTCAAGGTTTTACAGCGTATAGGAGGGGAAAAAATGATTTCTTTTAACAATGTAAGTAAAGTATATGAATCAGGTGGGCAATCAGTTCATGCGGTGGAGGACGTAACATTATCCGTTAAGAAAGGTGAAATTTTCGGTATTATCGGTTTTAGTGGTGCTGGAAAGAGTACATTGTTACGATTAGTAAATATGTTAGAAAGACCAACAGCGGGAACGATTTCAATAGATGATAAAGATATTACATCGTTATCGACGAAAGAATTACGGAAGCTAAGACAAAGAATCGGGATGATTTTTCAAAGTTTTAATTTATTTAATTCAAGAACAGTGTTTGGAAATATTGCTTATCCATTAAAATTAGCGAAAGTACCAAAGAATGAGATAAAAGAAAGAGTAAATGAACTGCTGAAGTTTGTAGGATTAGAAGATAAAGCAGACTATTATCCAGAGCAACTATCGGGTGGTCAAAAACAACGTGTTGGTATTGCAAGAGCACTTGCAACATCACCGGATATTCTTATATGTGATGAGGCAACATCAGCTTTAGATCCAGAAACAACGACAGAGATATTAAACTTATTAAGGAAAGTTAATCGAGAATACAATGTAACAATTCTTCTTATTACACATGAAATGCACGTTGTGAAAGAAGTATGTCATCGTGTAGCTGTTATGGAGAAGGGGAAAGTTATTGAAGAAGGAAAACTGTTTGACGTTTTCACACAACCGAAAACAAAGACGACTCAAAACTTTGTACGTTCTATTATTAATGATCATTTACCAGAAAGTGTTCTAGCGAAAATTCAAAACGGAGGACAGATTTATCGCTTAACATTTACTGGTGAGGAGACAGGGCAACCAGTACTATCATATATCGCAAAAAACTATAACGTCGATGTAAACGTGCTTTATGGAAATATTATTGAACTTCAAAATGTGCTATTTGGAAATCTACTTGTAGAACTGCAAGGTGAGCAAAAAGAAATTCAAAAAGCATTACAACATCTAAGACTGCAAGTGCAGCTGAAGGAGGTAGAAGCTCATGCGAGTTGATTGGAGTATATTTTGGCCCCGCATAGTAGATGCGACGGGGGATACCCTCTTAATGGTAATTGTAACCCTTATATTCGCTACAATTCTTGGTATACCTCTAGGTTTACTATTATATGTAACGAGAAAAGGGAACTTTTTAGAAAATAAATGGGTCTTTTCTATTCTTAATATCATTATTAACACAATTCGTCCGGTTCCATTCATTATCTTCTTAGTAGCTTTAAGCCCACTAACAAGAAGTGTTATCGGAACGACGATTGGAACAGCAGCAGCAATCTTTCCGATGACGTTAGTTGCATCAATTGGTATTGCTAGAATGGTTGAAACAAATCTTGTTTCAGTTCCAAAGGGAGTCATTGAAGCAGCTCAAGCGATGGGGGCTTCACCAATTAGAATTGTTTTTGAAATCCTTGTGCCAGAAGCGTTAGCGCCATTGATTTTAGGTGTTACGTTTATGACAGTTGGTTTAATTGAATTTTCTGCAGTTGCTGGGCTTGTCGGTGGTGGCGGTCTTGGTGACTTGGCAATGACATATGGTTATCAACGTTTTGATACATCAGTTATGTTCGTAACGGTCGTTTTACTTATTATTCTCGTACAGGTAGCTCAAAACTTAGGGAACTACTTTGCGAAAGTCTTTTTACGCAGATCATAAAAGGGAAGAGGGGAAAAAGAAATGAAGAAAATTTTAGCATTTGCATTATCAACAATTGTAGGGATTTCAGCGTTAAGCGGCTGCTCGGATGCAGGAGCAAAAGAGAAAACAGTTCGCATTGGTGTAACTGGAACGGATGGAAACGCTTGGGAAATTGTAAAGGGAAAAGCTGAAAAAGAAGGGATTAAAGTTAAACTGATTGAGTTCTCTGATTACACAACGCCGAATAAAGCGTTAGCTGATGGAGATATTGAACTAAACTCATTCCAGCACGTTGCTTTCTTAGAGCAATTTAAAAAAGAGCATAAGTTAGATATTACAGCTGTCGGTACAACGCAAATTGCGCCAATGGGCTTATACTCTGAAAAACATAAGAAAGCAAGTGAAATCCCAGATGGTTCAGAAATTGCGATTCCAAATGATCCAACGAACCAAGCTCGTGCATTAAAACTTCTTGATGCAGCAGGTTTATTAAAGCTTAAGAAAGACTTTGGTTTATTCGGAGATCCAAGCGGCATTGCTGAAAATCCGAAGAAGTTAAAAATTACACCGGTTATCGCCCAGCAAACACCTCGTGTATTAAAAGATGTTGCAGCCTCAGTTATTAATAACGGTGTTGCTGGTCAAGCTGGATTAGATCCAGCGAAGGATCCAATTTTCTTAGAAGATCCAAAGAATGAAAATGCGAAGCCATATATTAATATTTTCGCAGCTCGTACGAAAGATAAAGATGATCCAACACTGAAAAAAGTAATTGAACTCTATCATTCAAAAGAAGTAACAGATGCAATTAAGAAAGAAACAAATGATGGTTCCATTTCAGTAGATCTTTCACTTGAGGAGCTTGAAAAAATCGTAAAATAATTATCGGGTTTAACGATTAATAGTAGGAACCCCTCCGCTGTTAGCTCGTTCAACATATAATCTACTTAACAAACAAAACCCTAATTCTGTACCTTCCAATTTTGTATAATGTAGAATCCAATGTTTGTTAAGTAGAGTGATGGACCAGGAGTTTTCCTGGTCTTTTTTTATGAATGAAAGTAGCTAGCGAATAGTAAAGTAATCCAAATTATAAAAGGATAAGAAAATAAGCTGAAAATGAGTGTAATTATAAATTGTTTTTTATGAATGAGGTGTTTTTCGAATGAAAAAAAGAAAATAGAAAAGATCATAATGAAAGCTGCCGATATTACGCCAGGGTTATAGGAACGGTAAATGAAAAACAAAATAATATGTTGAACGGAGTTGAAGAATATAGCCCCTTGTATAAAAATAACCCAGTATATAGAAGACAAGAAGTTTAGTTGATATAGAAAGACGATAAGTAAGACAAAGATTGTTAATGCGGAAATGGCAATGAAAAATTGTTGGCTTGTTATAAAATGAATTGAAAATTGATTAGCAAGATATTGTGGCATTTGGAAAGATTCTTCTAGGTTATGAATGAAAAATAACAAGGGAATAATCCAAAGCATAATAGTGGAATGTTTTTTCAACAACTTAGATCACTCCAATATGGAGATAGAAAGCCTACAAAGGCCCTCTATCCAGAGATGCTCATTCAATTATGATACTTTTTAAAGTATCTTTATGATGCTCTTGTTCTTGGGGATAAGCAGCTAGCTCCTCTTGTAAAATATTTAACATTTGCTTAGCTGATTGCTGAATTGGGGCAGGTAATTCTTCTAATATATTCATACCGACTTTTATTTTTGCATGAATCACCTTTCTTAGTAGTTCCTCACGCATGCACTACACCTCCAAACCGAATGTTTAGTACATCATCTTCGAATTTTGCTCCTTGAATAGAAAGGTGTGTTAAAGTTTTGGGTAATGTGATGTTCCGCTTAACGGAACCAGCACGAATGATAAGCTCATCACCTTTTTGATTTAATGCAAGTTCACTTTTGTTAGAGAAGGGAATGGACAGAACGAAAATATATTCATCACCATCTTTTTTTACATATTGAGTGCGACCGTTAAATTTCACTTCCGTAGGAGAAGAATCTGATTTAAATAAAGCATCTCCTACACGCTCTAACATAGACAAACCAACAACTTCTTGTTCAAACATAGGGGCTTCGTAAATAGGAAGTGGATCAAAACTATTTTGAATTAATGTTTTATATTTCTTTTGAGTATCTTTCCATGCTTGAAAATAAGGATCGGTGACAGTGTTAGGGATGACGCGGTTGATCATAATCGCATCTACGTTATAATCATATAAGTTTAAATAAGTAAAGCTACGCTGAGCTTCTTTAATGACCATCTTTTCGGGATTTACAACGATGCGGATACTTGTTGCGTCTCGGTTTGATAAAATATCTCTCATTTCCCCAAGCTGTTCAAGTGTACTCGTTAATTCGTCCATAATATCATCGGTTGGAAGGGGGACACCAAGAAGTGGTTGAGCTACAGGACGAACAACTTTTAAAACTTTTCTTTTAATAGGAAAGAGTTTTTCCATCCACCAGCCGAGCATGTCTGGAAAGCTGAGCATTGCTAATGTCTCTCCTGTTGGAGCACAATCAATAATGATGACGTCGTAAGTGTTTTGTTTATAGTAATCGAGTACGCGAAGTAAGCTAATTAAATCTTCCATACCAGGGAACATTGTTAATTCTTCTGTTGTAATATCATCAGCTGCTTTGGAAGTGAAGAGTAGTGTAATATATTTCTGTAATTTTCCCCAGCCTTTTTCCATCTCATAAATTGTATTAATTTCTTGTGCCCACAAATTTTTACGAATTTCTAGTGGCTCAGAAGATAACTTTATACCAAATGAATCTCCTAAACTATGGGCTGGGTCTGTGCTCATTACTAATGTTTTTAATCCCTGTTTTGCGCTTTGAAGTGCTGTTGCTGCTGAAATGCTAGTTTTCCCTACGCCGCCTTTACCTGTATACAAAATAATTCTCATCATTCTATCCCCTTTGTTTCGAATGTCGAATATTACGAGTAACGAAATAATTTTTTGAATAAAAACCCTAATAGGGTTTTTATTCAATCGGAATGTTTTTCATTTTAGGTGTAGAAACCTTTTCTTCAGTTTTTTGCTGTGACGTAGCAATGTGATTCATAATCTTTTGGAATATTTGTAGTAAGAATGCTTTTTCTTCTTCTGATAATGCTTCTGTCACTAGGTTAAAGTAATGGGCTGCATTTTGTTTTACTTCTTGAACGAGCATTACACCGTCTTCTGTTAAACGAATTAATACAATGCGTCGGTCGTTTTCATCACGGTACCTTTCAATATATCCCTTTTTTACGAGGCGATTTACAACACCTGTCGTTGTACTCATCGGTATATCGAGAAGGTCAGCGATTTTTGTCATTGTAATATCTGTATTTCGTTCCATCCAAAGTAAACAAAATACTTCTGTCTTAGAAAGTGTTAAATCTAGGCTTACCCATTCCTCAGGATAGAAAAGTTTCTTGGCGTTATCTAGCAGTAAGTCTAAAAAATGTTCGTATTGCAACAATTAATTCCACTCCCGTATATTTCGAGGTTCGTAATATTTGTTTTTATTTTATGTAGAATTGAAATAAATGTCAATGTTTTTAACTGTTTTTTCAGATTAGACAGAAAACTAACTTTAAAATAGTATTATTTTATGATAGATTTATAAATATAAAACTAGAATTTACATAAAAATCCATCATGATAAATATACTTATCTATAATGGATGTACAGCTAACGAGGGGGAGAACGATGAGAAGACGTAATACGCAAGCGTTCACGTTTTTAGCATGGACTTCATTTGTTTGCGCGCTTTCAGGTATGCTAATTGGAATTTATACGTTAGATGAAACGCTTAGTGTAAAAGGATATTATTTAATTGGAACATTATTTTTAACGATGTCTTGTTTTGTATTACAAAAAACAATTCGTGATAATGAAGAAGATAACGAGAGATTTCCGAAAAATAAACCGTTAGATAAAGAGTAAATTGTAAAGAAAGGCGTTTGCCTTTCTTTTTTTATGTAAAAATGCCGTAAGTGCCGTGTGTTGACTTGCTTGAAGTACTGAAAATTTGGTATCATCAATAGTATTGTAGATTGAACGATATATTATGGAGGTGGCCTAGCCGTGTCAAGAATTTCCGTTGAGAATGTAAAGCACGTAGCACATTTAGCACGTCTTGCAATTACTGATCAAGAAGCTGAAAAATTTCAAAAACAACTAGATGCAATTGTTACATTTGCAGAACAGTTAAATGAATTAGATACAACTGATGTAAAACCAACAACTCATGTATTAACTATGAAAAATGTTATGCGTGAAGATGTACCAGAAAAAGGTTTACCAGTTGAAGAAGTATTAAAAAATGCACCGGATCACAAAGATAATCAAATCCGTGTTCCAGCAGTATTAGAATAGAGGAGGGGAATTTCGATGTCATTATTTGATCATTCCGTATCAGAGTTACATAAGAAATTAAACAACAAAGAAATTTCCGTTACGGATTTAGTAGAAGAATCTTACAAACGTATTGCGGATGTTGAAGATAACGTAAAAGCTTTTCTTACATTAGATGAAGAAAACGCACGCGCGAAAGCGAAAGAATTAGACGCAAAAATTGGTGCTGAAGATAATGGTTTATTATTCGGTATGCCAATTGGTGTAAAAGATAACATTGTAACTAACGGTCTTCGTACAACTTGTGCGAGTAAAATGTTAGCAAACTTTGATCCGATTTATGATGCAACAGTTGTGCAAAAGCTAAAAGCTGCTGACACAGTTACAATCGGTAAATTAAATATGGACGAGTTCGCAATGGGTTCTTCAAATGAAAACTCAGGTTTCTACGCTACGAAAAATCCATGGAACTTAGATTACGTTCCAGGCGGATCTAGTGGTGGTTCTGCAGCAGCTGTAGCAGCAGGAGAAGTATTATTCTCTCTAGGTTCTGATACGGGTGGTTCTATCCGTCAGCCAGCTGCATATTGCGGCGTTGTAGGTTTAAAACCAACTTACGGACGTGTATCTCGTTACGGATTAGTTGCATTCGCATCTTCACTTGACCAAATCGGACCGATTACACGTACAGTAGAAGATAATGCATACTTATTACAAGCTATTTCAGGTATTGACCGTATGGATGCAACTTCTGCAAACGTTGAAGTAGGAAACTACTTAGCTGGTTTAACAGGCGACGTTAAAGGTTTACGTATTGCTGTACCGAAAGAATACTTAGGAGAAGGTGTTGGCGAAGAAGCTCGTGAGTCAGTACTAGCTGCTTTAAAAGTATTAGAAGGTATGGGCGCAACTTGGGAGGAAGTATCTCTTCCACACTCTAAATACGCTCTAGCAACGTATTACTTATTATCTTCTTCTGAAGCATCTGCTAACCTTTCACGCTTTGATGGCGTACGTTACGGTGTTCGTTCTGATAATGTAAATAATTTATTAGATCTTTACAAAAACACACGTAGCGAAGGTTTCGGTGATGAAGTAAAACGTCGTATTATGCTTGGTACATTTGCACTTAGCTCTGGTTACTATGATGCATATTACAAGAAAGCACAACAAGTACGTACATTAATTAAAAACGACTTTGAAAATGTATTTGCTAACTACGATGTTATTATTGGACCAACAACGCCAACTCCGGCATTTAAAGTGGGCGAAAAAGTTGATGATCCAATGACAATGTATGCAAACGACATTTTAACCATCCCAGTAAACTTAGCGGGTGTTCCAGCTATTTCTGTTCCATGTGGATTCGGTGCTAACAACATGCCACTTGGTCTACAAATCATTGGTAAACACTTCGATGAAGCGACAATTTACCGCGTTGCACATGCGTTTGAGCAAGCAACAGACTATCATACAAAAAAAGCAAGTCTGTAAGGAGGCGAGCATAGATGAATTTAGAAACAATTATTGGTTTAGAGGTTCACGTTGAGTTAAAAACAAATTCGAAAATTTTCTCTGCGAGTCCAACAGAATTCGGAGCGGAGCCAAATACACAAACAAGTGTAATTGACTTAGGATACCCAGGGGTACTTCCTACTTTAAATAAAGAAGCAGTTAACTTTGCAATGAAAGCTGCAATGGCATTAAACTGTGAAATCGCAACGGAAACGAAGTTCGACCGTAAAAACTATTTCTACCCAGATAATCCGAAAGCTTACCAAATTTCTCAATTCGATAAGCCAATTGGTGAAAATGGTTGGATTGAAATTGAAGTAGACGGTAAAAAGAAACGTATCGGTATTACACGTCTTCATTTAGAAGAAGATGCTGGTAAATCAACGCATACAGCTGATGGTTCATTAGTAGACTACAACCGTCAAGGTATGCCTTTAATCGAGATCGTATCTGAGCCAGATATGCGTACGCCAGAAGAAGCATATGCATACTTAGAGAAGTTAAAATCAATCATTCAATACACTGGCGTATCTGATTGTAAGATGGAAGAAGGTTCCTTGCGTTGTGATGCGAACATTTCCCTTCGTCCAGTTGGACAAGAGAAGTTCGGTACAAAAGCGGAACTGAAAAACTTAAACTCATTCACTTACGTACAAAAAGGTCTTGAGCACGAGCAAGTGCGTCAAGAGAAAGAATTGTTATCTGGTGGTATCATCCAACAAGAAACACGTCGTTATGATGAAGCAACGAAGAAAACAATCTTAATGCGTGTGAAAGAGGGATCTGACGATTATCGTTACTTCCCAGAGCCAGACTTAGTTGAACTTTACATCGATGATGAGTGGAAAGAAGAAATTCGTGCTTCGATTCCAGAACTTCCAGATGCACGTAAAGCTCGCTACGTTGCAGAAATTGGCTTACCGGCTTATGATGCACACGTATTAACATTAACGAAAGAAATGTCTGATTTCTTTGAGGCAACTGTTGCAGACGGTGCTGATGCGAAATTAACATCAAACTGGTTAATGGGTGAAGTGCTTGCATACTTAAACAAGCAACAAAAAGAATTAAAAGACGTTGCATTAACGCCTGCTGGTTTATCTAAAATGGTTCAATTAATTGAAAAAGGTACAATTTCTTCTAAAATCGCGAAGAAAGTATTTAACGAATTAATTGAAAAAGGTGGAGACCCAGAAGAAATCGTTAAAGCGAAAGGTCTTGTTCAAATTTCTGACGAGGGTACACTTCGTAAAGTTGTTACAGAAATTCTTGATAATAATGAGCAATCTATCGAAGACTTTAAAAACGGTAAAGACCGTGCAATTGGCTTCTTAGTTGGTCAAATTATGAAGGCCACAAAAGGACAAGCAAATCCACCGCTTGTTAACAAAATCTTACTTGAAGAGATTAATAAGCGATAATAGTAATAACTTTTAAAGATTAAGCAGAAAAACACCCGTACATGGGTGTTTTTCTAGGTTAATCAAACGTTTGTTTAAATGAGAGAAGATCGTTTAAACAAACGTTTGATTAACTGTCAAAAGTGGAAAAATGTTTGTATAGCAACTATGGTATGATAGTTGCAAAAAGGTGGGAATAATGATAAATCTAGACATAGAGGTTTTTTTCATCTCATGAAATAATAGATAATCATTATTCGTTATATGTAAATTGTTGTGAGGAAATAGATGGACATAAAATTTTTGTCAAATAAAACAAAACCATTGAAATGAATATTTACTTTTGATGGACTACACGAATCGGGTTCTTACTGCCTGTTTGAGCGAGATAAAAGAAGGATAGGAAGATGAGAGGAGGTAGGCATGGGAATACTGAATAGAAGTTCGGTATGTTCTTTTTCGATACATAAAGAAATTTCCTGTGCTAATAAATGATGAAGCGAGCAAGAATTATTTATAATCCTACTTCTGGGCGCGAGCTATTTAAGAAGAGCTTACCGGAAGTATTACAAAAATTAGAACAAGCTGGATATGAAGCGTCTTGTCATGCGACAACTGGTCCTGGAGATGCGACTGTGGCAGCGAGGCAAGCTGCGGATCGTAAATTTGATGTTGTTATCGCAGCTGGTGGTGATGGTACATTAAATGAAGTGGTGAACGGTTTAGTAGGACATGAACATCGTCCGAAGTTTGGAATTATTCCAGTTGGAACGACAAATGATTTTGCACGTGCGATCGGTGTACCTCGTGCTATTGAAGAGGCTGCGGATATTATTTGTGAAGGGAAAACAGTTCCGTTAGATCTTGGTAGAGCGAATGATACATATTTCATTAATATCGCTGGTGGCGGCCGTATTACAGAATTAACATATGAAGTACCTAGTAAGCTAAAGACAGTATTAGGCCAACTTGCTTACTATTTAAAAGGAATCGAAATGTTACCATCATTACATCCAACATATGTTGAAATTGAGTATGATGGAAAGTTGCTACAAGAAGAAATTACGATGTTTTTAATTACGAATACTCGTTCAGTGGGCGGCTTTGAAAAGGTAGCACCATATGCATCAATTAACGATGGATTATTTGATTTATTAGTACTGAAAAAAGGTTCTATCGCTGACTTAATTAAAGCTGCAACACAAGCACAGCGTGGTGAACATATTAACAATCCAAAAGTGCTATACACACAAGCAAATCGAATTAAAGTGCATTCACCAGATAAACTAATGATTAATTTAGATGGTGAATACGGTGGAGATGCACCGATGGAATTCGAAAATATATATCATTGTCTCGAACTATTTGTTCCTGAACATCAAGAGGATGCCCTATAAAGGCATCCTTTTTATTATATAGAGGAATTGTAAATTGGAAGTTAGTTTGATTTTTATGGTATTTTTACAATTCGTTTATGTTATATCCATACTTTATTGCTACACTGTAGGAGATAAGAAACGAGAGGTAGGATGCTATGGAGAAGGTAAAAGCAATACTATTTGATAAAGACGGGACGTTAATGGATTTTCACTCAATTTGGATAAAAGTAGCTGAAGAACTGGTGGCAGAATGTATAAGTTTATATCAACTTCCAAAGTCAATGCAGCCTACTTTATTAAAAGAGATCGGTGTAGATGGGGTATTTGTGAACCCTCGTAGCGCAATAGCGGCAGGAACAAGCCTTGATGTTGCAAAAGGGCTTTGTAAGTATATTACGTCATCTAAGGAAGAAGAGATGCATGAGTGGGTAAGTGAAAAATTATTTTCCCTTATGTACGAGCACCGTTCCTATATGAGAATGACGGCGGATTTACCGAGAATTTTACAAAGTTTAAAGGATAAAGGATTTATTTTAGGTGTTGTTACAGCTGATGATTTCGCACCGACGGAATTATTTTTAAAACAGTATCAATTAGAGTCTTATTTTGATTATGTTGTAGCTTCAGATACGTTTCCGGCACAAAAACCAGATAAAAGAATTGTAGAGTCGTTTTGTGAAAGGTTTCATTTAGAGGCGTGTGAAGTAGCCGTCGTTGGGGATACTCCAACTGATTTGCATTTAGCGAAAAATGGCGGTGATTGCTATGCGATTGGAGTACTATCTGGTACAGGAGATCGTCAAACGTTAGAACCACTTGCTGATTTAGTAGTACAATCTGTTGGGGAGTTTATTTCTCATTCGGGTGAGTTCATTTGGGAACAAGGAAAGTCTAATGTGTAAGAAAAATAAGTCTATAAGGACTCTTGATGAGTCTTTATAGACTTATTTTTTATGTCGACATAGAAGGTATGTAGGATGAATGCTGGAAAAGAATGTTGGCATACATTTTGCAATGAAAAAAGAAAACAATGTAAAGAAAAGGATGGGGTACGTAATGAACACAAAAAAATTTGCTAAAGTAAATGAAAAAATTCCTGGACCGAAAGCAGCGTCTTTATTAGAACGCCGCCAAAATATAGTACCAAAAGGAGTAAGTAACGGCATCCCAACGTTTGTACAATCTGCAAATGGTGCTCTTGTAACAGATGTTGATGGCAATCAGTACATTGATTTCGCCGGAGCAATCGGAACAATTAACGTAGGACATTGTCATCCAGCTGTGAAAGAAGCGCTTCATAAACAAGTAGATCAATACATTCATACTGGATTTAATGTCATGATGTATGAGCCATATATTGAATTAGCAGAAAAACTTGCGGCATTAGCGCCAGGAAGTTTTGATAAGCAAGTACTATTTTTAAATAGTGGTGCAGAAGCGGTTGAAAATGCGGTGAAAATCGCTCGTAAATATACAAAAAGACCTGGTATTATCGCATTTTCTAAAGGGTTCCATGGGCGTACATTAATGACAATGACGATGACAAGTAAAGTAAAGCCATATAAATTTGGATTTGGCCCATTTGCTCCAGAAGTATATAAAGCGCCGTTTCCGTACGAATATCGCCGTCCAGAAGGATTAACGGAAGAGCAGTACGATGACTTTATGATTGAAGAGTTTAAGAATTTCTTCATATCAGAAGTAGCACCAGAAACAATTGCAGCCGTTGTAATGGAACCTGTTCAAGGGGAAGGCGGATTTATCGTTCCAAGTAAGAAGTTTGTGCAAGAAGTAAGCAATATTTGTTCAGAACACGGCATCTTATTTGTAGCGGATGAAATTCAAACAGGATTTAGTCGTACGGGAAAATACTTTGCCATTGATCATTATGATGTCGTTCCAGATTTAATTACGGTATCTAAATCATTAGGTGCTGGTGTACCGATTAGTGGTGTTATTGGGCGCAAGGAAATTATGAATGAGTCTGCGCCGGGAGAGCTTGGTGGAACGTATGCAGGAAGCCCACTAGGATGTGCAGCAGCGTTAGCAGTACTTGATGTAATAGAAAAAGAGAATTTAAATGATAGAGCGATAGAATTAGGAAAAGTCGTAATGAACCGATTCGAAGAGATGAAAAATAAATATAATTGCATCGGTGATGTGCGTGGTTTAGGAGCGATGTGTGCATTCGAGCTCGTTCAAGATCGTAAGACGAAAGCACCTGATAAAACGTTAACAGCTAACTTGTGCGCAGAAGCAAACAAACGCGGATTACTTCTACTATCAGCAGGGACATACGGTAATGTTATTCGTGTGTTAATGCCATTAGTTATTACAGATGAGCAACTTGAAGAAGGATTAACAATCATTGAAGAATCATTGCAAGTCTGTTATGAGAAAGCAAATACTGCGCATGTTTAAAAGCTAAATAATAAATCGCAAACATTCTAGCTGACTCTATATAAAATGCAGAAAATTCACTTTATAATAAAGGTAGTGAAGTGAATCGATGGATTGGAAGTTAGGGGTGGCTAGGATGGTTGCAGAAAAGGAACGAATGTTAATGGATTTACAAGATGTATTTGAATATGCGTTTGACGAAATTTTTGTAACTGACGAAAAGGGAATCGTTGTGCGTGTAAATAGTACATGTGAAGGGCACTATCAATTAGCTGCTAAAGAGTTAGTAGGTAAGCATGTAAAAGAATTGCAGAAGGATGGTATCTTTTATCCATCGGCAACGTTAGAAGTAATTGAAAAAAAGAGGCCGATTGAACTCGTTCAAACGACAAAATCAGGAGAGTATTTACACGTTCGTACAAGGCCTGTTTTTGACGATGAGGGAAATTTAAGAAGAGTAATTAGTTATTCTCGTGATCTTACAGAACTCTACCAATTACGTCAAAAGGTAGAGGAAATGGATAATCAGTTAAAAACATATAAAAAAGAATTAAGAGAAACGTATGAGCATGAAGGACTTATTTTTAAAAGTATCGCTATGCAAAAAATAGTCGAGACAATCAAGAAAGTATCCGTGGTAGATAGTACAGTTCTCGTTTTAGGCGAGACAGGAGTAGGGAAGAGTCGATTAGTACGTCATTTACATGAAGTGAGTAACCGGAAGAATGAAAGTTTCTATGAAATTAACTGTGCGGCATTGCCAACGAATTTAATTGAATCAGAGCTTTTTGGATACTCAGGTGGATCTTTTACAGGTGCGAATCGTGAAGGGAAAAAGGGATTATTAGAGTCAGCGCATAGAGGAACTCTTTTCTTAGATGAAATTGGCGAAATGCCGCTTGAAATTCAGGCGAAGCTTTTGCAAGTGTTGCAAGAAAAAACGTTTCGCCCTATAGGCGGAAGGGAATTAAAAAAGGTGGACGTTAGAATTGTAGCGGCAACAAATCGGGATTTAAGTATGATGGTGAAACAAGGAACATTCCGGAAAGATTTATATTATCGTCTGAATGTCATTCCAATTGTAATTCCGCCACTCCGGGAAAGAACCGAAGACATTTTGCCACTCATTTATCATTATTTACAGCACTTTAACGAGAAATATGGCCGGAATGTAAAATTAGCACCTAGCACATTGCAAATGTTTGTTAGTTACCCGTGGGAAGGAAATAATAGAGAGATTGAAAATGTGATTGAGCGAATTGTTATAACTGCTGACGATATCGTTACGATAGAAGATTTGCCAATAGCGATGCAAGAATCAACGGTTGAACAGTCCGGTCAAAGTCTCTATAAAATGTTAGAAGAAGTAGAACGGAATATTATTTTGAAGGCGTATAAAACATATGGGTCGAGTTATAAAGTAGCGGAGTTTTTAAAAATAAGTCAATCTGCTGCCACTAGGAAAATAAAGAAACTTATAGAGGAGGAAGAAAACATTGGATAAAAAAGCGACGTTTGTAAATGTAGAGAAAAAGGCGATGTATATAAATGGTGAGTGGATTACGTTGCAAGAACAAATCGAAATAAATAATCCAGCAACGAAGGAAATATTTGCGACGGTACCAAAGGGTGGGGTAACAGAGGCAAAGCAAGCTGTTGATGCGGCCCATGAAGCTTTTAAATCATGGTCTAAGTTAACAGCAGCAGACCGTGCAGTGAAGTTGAAAAAATGGTTCACACTTATTGATGAAAATAAGGAAGAGATTGCAGCAATCATGACAAGAGAACAAGGAAAGCCGTTTGCAGAAGCACTTGGTGAAGTGAATTATGCAAATAGCTTTGTTGAATGGTATGCAGAAGAAGGAAAACGCGTATACGGTGAAATGATTCCTGCTTCTCATCCGAATAAACGTATTTTAGTTATGAAGCAACCAGTTGGAGTTATGGCAGCTATTACACCTTGGAATTTCCCGGCTGCTATGATTACGAGAAAGGTAGCTCCGGCGCTTGCAGCAGGATGTACAGCGGTTGTAAAACCTGCAAGTCAAACGCCGTTAACTGCGTTAAAATTAGCTGAATTAGCTCATGAAGCGGATATTCCAAAAGGCGTAATAAATATTGTAACAGGCAGTGCGAAAGCAATTGCTGATACGTGGATGGAAGATGGACGTGTTCGAAAGGTTTCCTTTACAGGATCAACGGAAATTGGGAAAGAATTAATGGCCAGTGCTGCACAAACGATGAAAAAGGTTTCACTTGAGTTAGGTGGTCACGCACCGTTTATTGTTATGAATGATGCGGACTTAGATAAAGCGGTAGAGGCGGTAATCGGTTCGAAATTCCGTAACGCAGGACAAACGTGTATATGTACAAACCGAGTATTTGTTCAGGAAGAAGTGTACGAAGCATTTGTAGAGAAGTTCCAAAAGGCAGTAGGGCAGTTGAAAGTAGGGGATGGTTTCGGTGACGGAACGACTGTAGGACCACTTATTGACGAGAATGCAGTTTCGAAAGTACAGGAACATATTGAAGATGCTATTCAAAAGGGGGGAACAGTTTTATTTGGTGGCCAAAAGGTTGCGGAGTTAGATGGACACTTTATGCAACCAACTGTAATTGGATTGGCGAACGATACGATGCTTTGTATGAATGAAGAAACATTCGGACCAGTGGCGCCAGTTGCGAAATTTAAAACGGTTGAAGAAGTAATTGAACGTGCAAATCATACACCATATGGATTGGCTGCTTATATTTTCACAAAAGATATTAGTCAAGCATTCCAAATTAGCGAAGCATTAGAGTACGGCATTATCGGATTAAATGATGGACTTCCATCAGTTGCACAAGCACCATTCGGTGGCTTTAAAGAAAGTGGTATTGGCCGTGAAGGAGGCCATTTCGGTATCGAGGAATATTTAGAAATTAAATATATTTCATTAGGACTATAAGTAGTATACTAGAATCTCTATAAGGTAACAGAGAAGGAGATTCTAGTATGGTATATTGGCTATTATTACTCGTAACAATTATTTTTGAAGTAGCTGGAACAATTGCGATGAAACTATCAAATGGTTTAACAAAGCTTGTTCCCAGTGTACTTATTTTCGTATTTTATGGAATTTGTTTCAGCGTATTTGCTATCGTTGTCAAAAAAATTCATTTAAGTATCGCTTATGCCATTTGGTCTGGTGTAGGAACATTACTTATTACAATCATTAGCGTGTATTTCTTCAAAGAGCACATTAACTTATTTCAAGCATTTTGTATTCTCTTTATTGTTTTAGGAGTAATTGGGCTTAAGGTTTCATCAGCATCATAAAAGGCTACCTTCCGGTGTGGAAGATAGCCTTTTGTTTTTATTAAAATGCCCAGTTACCTTTACGGAAGATTGGTTCATGTCTTCCATCATCTGTAATACCATCGATATCAAGCTCAGCTGATCCGATCATAAAGTCGTTGTGTGTAATACTAGTGTTTGCTCCATTTTCAGCAAGTTCTTCTTTAGACATTGTTTTTCCACCAACTAAGTTGAATGCATAAGCACTTCCGATTGCAAGGTGGCAAGATGCGTTTTCATCAAATAGCGTATTGTAGAATAAAATATTTGTGTTTGAAATTGGTGAGTCATGAGGTACTAAAGCCACTTCTCCTAAGAAGTGAGAACCTTCATCTGTTTCTACTAAATGTTTTAGAGCCTCTTCACCAGTTTCTGCTTTATAGTCTACGATACGTCCGTTTTCAAATGTTAACGTGAAGTTATCGATAATGTTACCTGCAAATGCTAACGGCTTTGTGCTAGATACTTGGCCGTTTACACCTGTTTTAAGTGGCATTGTAAATACTTCTTCAGTTGGAATATTCGCCATAAACGGTACGTTCTTTTCATTTAAGCTACCAGCACCAGCCCATACATGCTTTTCTGGAAGTTCGATTGTTAAATCTGTTCCAGGAGCTGTATAGTGAAGAGCTTTATAATGCTTTTCGTTTAAGTAATCAACTTTTGTATGTAATGTTTCATCGTGTTCTTTCCATGCTTCCACAGGATTTTCTAAATCAGCACGAGTAGCTTTGAAAATAGCATCCCATAGTTTTGCTTCCTGTTCTTCTGGTGCAACGTCAGGGAATACTTTCGCAGCCCATTCTTTCGTAGGGACAGAAATGACACACCAGCTTACTTTATCAGCTTGTACGTAATCACGGTATACTTTCATTGCTTCACCAGCTACTTTATGAGCTGTTGCGATACGCGTTGCTTCTACACCTTTTAATAAATCAGGGTTTTCTGCATAAATAGACATAAATGCAGCGCCTTCTTTTGCTAATTCTTCACGAGCGTGTGCTTTCCAAGATGGGAACTCAGCGAATGCTTCTTCAGGAGCTAGATCGAACTTTAAGCGTGTTAACGTCTCATCATTCCAATCCACATATACGTGTTTTGCACCAGATTTATATGCTTTTTCTGTAACGAGGCGTACAAATTGTACAGCTTCAAGAGGTGCACTAATTGATAATGTTTGTCCTGGTTGAATATTAACACCAACATTGACTGCAAGGGCAGCATATTTCTCTAACGTTTGTTCAAATGACATATGTATAATCTCCTTTAATTTGAAAGATTTCTTACTATATATAATACAAGAAAATTCAAAAAATATATATAAATATAGCGTAAAAAGAGAGCTCAAAATATATTGAGCTCTCATCGTTATTTAATCGAAGAAGCAAATTGTTCTATAGTCGTCGAATTGTGTATGCGAACACGCTTCATTTTTAACAACTCATCGGGTTCACCTTTTGTGATGAACTTTCCGGGTTTTGTTGTCGTCGCAAATTGATAATATTTTTTCGTTTCTGCAACGACTTTATCATCTACATGACCGAATGGATAAGCAACTGCGATAACGGGCTTACCTGTTATTTTTTCTAGCTTTTCTTTCGATCCCTTTAATTCTTCTTCATAGTTTGTAATCTTCGGTAAGTCTGCATGTGTTGCAGTATGAGATTGCATGGAGAAAATGCCGGAATCAACCATTTCTTTTATGTCAGATGTAGAAAGAGATCCTTCAGCATCAACATTATTAACAATCATATATTCCGTTGCTGTTGGTTTAAACGTATCATTTTTTAGCTTTTGCAAAATATGAAATGCATTCATATTATTTTTCATACCGTCATCAAATGTAACGAAGATAGGTTTATTCACTTTATTTATATCGCCCCAGCGTTCAAAAGTTAGTAATGTATAGCTGTTGTCTTTTAAATATTTCATTTGGGCTTCAAAGTTAGCGGGGGATACGAATAAATCTTTAATGCCTTGTCCGTGATAATCATCGATTGCATGGTACATAAGAACGGGAGCCTTTTGCTCGAAAGTAATTGCAGATTTTGTGAGTGGAATGGTTTTCCCATCTTCTTTCATTCCTATTGCTTCAATTTGGAATTCACCGCGTTTTCCTTCAAATTCTTTTATGTCAAAAGGAAGTGAAAATTGCTTTTCCTTTTCGTTAGAAGAAAAAGATTTAGTGTGTTCCTTTCCATCAGCGGTGCGCCAAATTTTATATTGTACCTCAGTTAAAGTATCCTTTATATCTGTCATATGAATAGTAGTATTTGTAGATTCGTGTGTAATTGGATGATAAGAAATTTTGCCTTGTTCTTGTACAACCACTTCTTGTTTCTTAGTCTCTTGAACCTTTTTCTCTTTTTTAGGTTCAGGACTTACATTGCTACTGTTACAGCCAGCTAAAATGGCAGACGTACATAAAGCGATTGCTGCGTATTTTCTCATAAAATCACCTTCTATTGTGTATTATGTTGCATGCTTATATTTAAAATCCCCACCGCTGTTAGAGAGGTGGGGATATACCCTTGTTCATCATATCATTTTCGTAATGAGATAGGTTTTTAATAGAGTTATTTCTACCATCTTTTAGTAAGGTTTACTTTATCCCACTATTTGTGGGCAGTAAGACTCCACCTCAGAATTCAGCAAAAGCAAAGAGGTTAGGTAGGGGGGATCAACTGCCCGTAAAAGCCCGATTGGTGAGGGCTAATAATCAGTGGGAGTGAACAAAACCCCCACTAATTAAAGTTTCACTTTATAAGAGATATGAATTTTTCCATTGATGTATTAGGCCCTACAAAATGGCGTTTAATTAAGTATTGTTCGTTTGGCATCCCTTTTGTAATGTGATTACCGTGATCAGTAGTTACTGCGAACTCATAATGTTTTTTTGTTTCTTGAACAGCTAGGTCATTATAAGAACCTACTGGATAGGCGAGAGCGATGACCTTTTTACCAGTAAGGGCTTCGATTTTTTCTTTCGAACTACGTAATTCCTCATCATAATTACTAGAATAAGCCATCATCGTATGATTAGCAGTATGCGATTGAATAGAAAAAATGCCTGAATCCATCATTTGTTTTATCTCATCTGTTGATAGACGATTAGGTTTGTCTATCTCATTTGCAGTAAGAAATTCAGTAGCTGTAGGTTGAAATCTATCATCCTTTAATTTTTGTAAAATATGAAGAGCGTTCATATTATTTTTTCGACCATCATCCATTGTTACAAAAACAGGTTTATTTACACGATTTATATCATTCCAACGTTCAAATGTAAGCATCGTATAACCGTTATCTTTTAAATATTGCATATGTTTTTCGAATTGTTCAGGTGGTACGTATAAACCGTAATCCCCATCACTTGGTCCAGGGTATTTTTCAATTGCATGGTACATTAATACGGGTACACTTTGCTGGAATGTAATTTTAGATGTTACTAGATTTGTTTCAGTATTATCTTCTTTGATTCCTACTGTTTCAATTTGGAATTCGCCACGTTTTAAATGAAATGATTTTAAATGTAGTGGGAGGGCAAAGTCACGTTCTTTTTCTTGTGAAGTAAAAGTTTGTTTGCTTTCAGGACCATCAGCAGTACGCCAAATATTGTAACGTACTTGTGTGAATGAATCTCTTAAATCCTTTGTATAAAGCGTGGTGTTTTGTGCGTTATATTCATACGGATCCCATGTAATAATCCCTTGTGTTAAAGGAAGTTCAACTGCTTTCGCTTTTTTTTGTTCAACTGTTTGTTTCGCTGTTGCTTCTTTTATTTGTTTATCACTAGTGCTACTAGTGTTACAACCTACGAGAATAGCAGAAGAAAGTAAAGCGATATATGTATATTTTTTCATTCTATCATCCTTCTATTGTGTTTTAATTATCATCAATTATGTCATGCAATCATCATTCGTATAAGTGACACTAACTCAAATTTTCGATTTTAAAAATTTGAATTATACCCTTGTACATCATATCACTATAGAATATATAGGGGAATACATTTTTGGAATAATTCGGAAATAATAACTTATATTTTTCTGGTGGGGTTTACATAAAAATACATATAGAAGAAAGTAAAAAAACTCCACCTGAATTTCCTTTTGGGAAAGGAGAAGTAAGGTGGAGTTTTTTATTAAATAAATAATCCAGCGATTGTTGCAGATAAAATAGAAGCAAGTGTTGATGCAAATAACATTTTCCAACCAAATTTAGAAACGATGCTTCCTTGTTTTTCAGAAAGGGCACGGATTGTACCAACAATCGCACCAATTTGGCTAATACTTGCGAAGCTAATTAAGAATACAGTAACGATTCCAACTGTACGTGGAGATAATGTTGATGCAACATCTTTTAAATCAAGGATTGCTACAAACTCGTTTAATACAATCTTCGTACCCATAATACCACCAGCTGGGATAATATCTTGAGTTGGAATACCCATTAAGAATGCGAATGGAGAAAGTATATAACCGAAGATTTGTTGTAAAGTAACAGCATATCCCATTGCACCTGAAGCTGCGCTAATTACGTAGTTTACAACTTCCATCACACCGATGAAGGCAATCATTAATGCGGCAACGATACCAGCTACTTTTAAACCATCAAGCGCACCGTTAATCATTGCGCCGATAAAGCTGTCTCCGAATAAAGTTCTATCAAATTTTTGAATCACTTCATCTTCTTTCTTCGTATCAACGGGTGTTAATAGCGAACAAACAATCAAGCTTGAGAATAAGTTTAGCGGAAGAGCTGCTAGTACATATTTCGCATCTAACATCATTACGTACGATGCTGTAACAGAAGCAGAAACTGAGCTCATCGCAGAACAACAAATGATAAACATACGGTTTTTGTTAAAATGCTGTAAATCGTTTTTTATAACGATTAACGCTTCACTTGAACCGAAGAATACAGAGTTTACTGCGTGGAATGACTCGACGCGTGGTAAACCAGTAATTTTTGAAATTGCACCGCCGACAACGCGAACGATGAATGGTAAAACACCTAAATAACTAAAGATAGAAAGTAGTGCTGAGAAAAATACGATAATTAATAGTACGTTTAAGAAAAAGACAAAATCTCTTTGAATTCCGTTAAAGAGAAAATCGACACCTGTCGTACCAAGTTTAATTAGTTTGTTGAAAACTTTACCAATGAAAATAATGATTTGTTGACCAATCTTTGTGCCAAACATAAACCAACCGATTAAAATTTGAAAACCAATCATAATAGCAATTGCACGGAAGTTGATTTTACTTCTATTGTTTGACAAAGCAAAGCATAAACCTAAAACGACAAGAATACCGATAATGCTCATTACATATTGCATGTAGTTGCCCCTTTCAGAAGTTCGTATAAAGTTTGTACATAAAACGCTCGTTATATTACTAAAAATAAAACAAAGAGGTTTTATGTCATACGTAAGATGTCTGACCTTTTAGAAAAATAAAAATAAAAAAAGACCCATATGGATTCACTTTCATCTATGAGAGAAAGCTAATCAATATGAGTCCTTTTTTGCACATAGGCTAATATTCATTAGTTTTCCCCATAGTCCAGCAATTTAAGGTTGCCGGGTAGAAACTCTCGATCCATATTATCGAATATATATGAGGTAACATCGTCCGTATTAAATTAGTAGTAGCGTAACATTAACAGAGAACTATCGTCAATAGCTTTTTTTCTTCCGATAGAAATAGACCATATAAGTATGATAAAATGTAACGCAGTGTTATGAAAAAGAGAGGTCGGAAAATGAGTACAAAAATGACGCCACCAGTTGAGAAAAACGAGTTTATAGATGTAGTATTTGAAGATTTAACACATGATGGTGCCGGTGTTGCGAAAGTAAAAGGCTATCCTATTTTCGTTAAAAACGGATTACCAGGTGAAGAAGGACAAATTAAAATTATTAAAGTGAAGAAAAACTTCGCATTCGGTCGTTTAATGAAGCTTCATACAGAGAGCCCGTATCGTAAAGATGCAGAATGCCCAGTGTACAATCAGTGCGGCGGTTGTCAGCTTCAGCACTTAACATATGAAGGACAATTACAAGCAAAAGAAAAACAAGTACGTGACGTTATGCAGCGCATTGGCGGACTAAGCGATGTTCCTGTGCACCCTGTACTTGGCATGAAGAACCCATGGGTATACCGTAACAAAGCACAAGTACCAATTGGAGAACGTGAAGGTGGACTTGTCGCTGGTTTCTATCGCCAAGGAACACATGACATCATTAATATGGAATCATGTTTAATTCAGGCAGAAGAAAACGATACATTAATCCAGGAAGTAAAACGTATTTGTGAAAAACACGGTATTTCGGCATACAACGAAGAGCGTAATAAAGGAACACTTCGCCATGTAATGGCTCGTTACGGACAAGTAACAGGAGAAATTATGCTTGTCTTCATTACTCGTACAGCAGAATTACCAAACAAGAAAGCAATCATTGAAGAAATTGCTGCAAAATTCCCAGAAGTAAAATCGATTGTTCAAAACGTAAACACGAAACGTACAAACGTAATCTTCGGAGACACAACGACAGTACTGTACGGATCAGAATACATTTATGACTTTATCGGTGACATTAAGTTTGCAATTTCAGCACGTTCATTCTATCAAGTAAATCCAGAACAAACGAAAGTGTTATACGATAAAACGTTAGAATATGCAAAATTAGATGGCAACGAAACAGTAATTGACGCCTATTGTGGAATTGGATCAATCTCCTTATTCCTAGCGCAAAAAGCGAAAAAAGTGTACGGTGTTGAAATCGTCCCAGAAGCAATCGAAGACGCAAACCGAAACGCAGCACTAAACAACATGACAAACGCTGAATTTGGCGTAGGAGAAGCAGAAGTAGTCATTCCAAAATGGTACAAAGAAGGCGTAATCGCTGACACAATGGTCGTAGATCCACCGCGTAAAGGTTGTGATGAGGCACTACTAAACACAATCATCGACATGAAACCGAAACGCGTCGTATACGTATCATGCAATCCAGCAACATTAGCACGTGACTTAAAAGTACTAGAAGAAGGCGGATATAAAACGCAGGAAGTACAACCTGTTGATATGTTCCCGCATACGACTCATGTGGAGTGTGTGGCTTGGCTTAAGTTGGTATAATAGGAAAGCAGTTGATATAGGAAAATCTATACCATCTGCTTTTTGGTTTATTGAGAGTTTGAAATTGCATTCATATTGAGAGGATTTGAATTTGAAATGATAGATAATTTTTGGCGTGATTTACCACGACCATTTTTTGTACTTGCACCAATGGAAGATGTGACAGACGTTGTTTTCCGTCATGTAGTAAGTGAAGCTGGTCGCCCAGACGTATTCTTCACAGAGTTCACAAACTCGGATAGCTATTGTCATCCAGAGGGTATGAAAAGTGTACGTGGTCGTTTAATTTTTACAGAAGATGAACAACCGATCGTGGCGCATATTTGGGGAGATAATCCTGAATACTTCCGCCAAATGAGTATTGGCATGGCAGAGTTAGGATTTAAAGGCATCGATATTAACATGGGGTGCCCTGTACCGAACGTAGCATCAAGAGGAAAAGGTAGTGGCCTTATTCTACGTCCAGACGTTGCGGCAGAACTTATTCAAGCAGCAAAAGCGGGCGGACTACCTGTCAGCGTAAAAACGCGACTGGGCTTTAAAGAGTTAAGCGAATGGGAAGATTGGTTAACGCATATTTTCAAACAAGATATCGCAAACCTTTCTATTCACTTACGTACAAGAGAAGAAATGAGCCAAGTGGATGCGCATTGGGAACTAATTCCGGAAATTAAAAAATTACGTGACCGTATCGCACCAAATACGCTAATAACAATTAACGGAGACATTCCTGACCGTAAAATCGGACTGGAACTTGCTGGAAAATATGGCATTGATGGTGTTATGATCGGACGAGGTATCTTTAAAAATCCGTTTGCTTTCGAAAAAGAGCCAAGAGAGCATAGCAGTAAAGAACACCTTGATCTTTTAAGACTACAACTTGATCTTCAAGATCAATATGCAGAAGTATTACCACGCTCTATCACAGGACTACATCGCTTCTTCAAAATTTATGTAAAAGGCTTCCCTGGAGCTGCTGAACTAAGAAATCAATTGATGAGCACAAAATCAACTGATGAAGTACGCGCATTACTTGATAAGTTTGAGGCGAGTGCAAATGCGGTAGAAAGTAGTGAAACGGTGTAACTTTTGAAAGTTACACTGTTTCATTTTAATTAAGGTGAACCGTATCATAAGTAAGTGAGGTATTCTATGTAAAAAGGGGTAAGAAAAGAATACAGGAGAAAAGTGAAAATGGTAGGTTGGTCTTGATTTTCAATGATAGTATCATGTTTACTTTATTATGCCTATAATTGGAGGCCATGTGAATGTTAAGTGATCAGGCGAGATATTCTAGGCTCGCGAATATAACAAAAATAATAAATACAAAATTAGAACTACGTGAAGTATTGCAGCGTGTAACAATGGCGATATCAGAGGAGATTGTTAAGTGCAACGCTGTTGGAATCTATTTACCCCAGGAAGATGGAACATTTAGAGGGTTTGCAGGAAAACCAGAGACAATAAATGGCGTAACGCTCGATACTCAGGTAATTGATCCTGAAATAGACTTACTGGCAAAAGAAGTTATTGAAACCCAAAAAACCATTTATATTCCTGATACATCAAAGGATCATCGGCCGGATCCGAGACCAGTTGCTGCGTTCAAAATTAAGTCCTTATTAGCTCTACCTATCTCATTTGGGCAAGAGTTATTTGGTCTGGTTTTTTTATTTGATTATGGAATTCCAATGAACTTAACAAATTCAGAAATTCAAAGTGTTGAAGCTTATGTAAATATGGCTGCGGTTGCAATTCAAAACGCAAATAATTTAACGCAAAAGGAAAACCTTATTGCCGAGAAGCAGCTGTTACTAAATGTTACCCGTGATTTATCAATGTGTTCCTCGATACAGGAGAGTTTTGATAAATGTTTTTTTTACTTAGGGCAGATTTTAGAGAGTAACAGCATGGCAGCCCACCTTTTAGACCCCCTAGACAAAACAACGATTAAAACAACGAAGTTAAGCAAGGACTGTGATTGGACAGAAGCGGATTGGATGGAGGAAAGTTATGAAGCTAAGATCCAAGAGGTTATTCAAACAAAAAATATAGATAGTAAGGGTCTACTGATGATTCCATTGGTTTTAATGGGAGAAGTGTTAGGAGTAATCGTCGTTGACAAAGAGGGAAAAGCTCACAATTATGATAATTCCCAAATGCAACTGGCAAAATCTATCGTTGATGCCACAGCGCCTACGTTTTCAAACTTGTTATATATGGATCGACTTGAAAGCATGGTGGAAGAGCGAACGAGAGAACTAGCTGTTGCTAATGAAAAAGTTACAAGTGTGATTGAAAGTATTACGGATGGATTCTTTACTTTAAATAATACATGGGAATTTACGTACGTAAATAAGCATCAATATTTTCCACAAAGAAAAACAGCAAAAGATGTATTAGGCAAGAATATATGGGAGATTTTCCCGAGTAGCATTGACGAAGTAATGTATAAGGAACTTCATCGTGTAATGTCAGAGCGAACTACAGTGTATTTTGAATTTTTTTCTGGCTCTGATGAATATTGGTACGAAGTTATTGCATACCCGTATGATGATGGTATTTCTTGTATTTTTAAAAACATAACGGGAAAAAAGCAATATGAGCAGGAATTGAAAAGGTTATCCAACATAGATTTAATAGGGCAAATGGCAGCTGGTATCAGCCATGAGATTAGAAATCCAATGACAACAGTACGAGGATTTTTGCAGTTATTAAAAGAAGAGCCCACCTATGAGAAACATAATAAGCACTTTAATTTAATGATTGAAGAACTTGACCGTGCCAATTCTATTATTACTGAATTTCTCTCAATGGGTAATACAAGGAAATCGGATTTGCAGATGTTAGATTTAAATTCAATTATCCGCGATATTATTCCTTTAATAAAGATTGATACGCATAATCAAAATAAATATATTCAAGTCGATACAAATGACATTCCGGAATTACTTTTAAATCGTAATGAGATACGGCAATTATTAATAAACTTATACCGTAATGGCTTAGAGGCGATGGACACAGAGAAAGTTCTAACCATTAGCACCTACAAAGAAGATCAAGATTGTGTGGTGCTTGCAGTGCGGGATCAAGGAAAAGGTATCAGGCCTGAAGTATTAGAGAAACTGGGTACGCCATTTTACACGACCAAGGATAATGGAACAGGATTGGGATTAGGTATATGTTATGCTATTGCTGCCCGTCATAAGGCAAAAATAGAAATTCAAACAGGATCGGAAGGCACTACCTTTTTTGTTAAATTCAATTATGAAAATAATAAAAAATAAACTTATTTAGATTAGTTTTGTTGAACTGTACCACAAATATTCATATTTGAGTTGCATAAAAAAATGGACAAATTTATATCAGGTTTGTCCATTTTCAATTGTGTTAATTAATAGTGAATTCTCAACAGAGGTTTCGTTCAGCATCTTTATAATCAATTAAATAATTCAATATTGATCTTTTCCCATATTAACTCTAGTATCAGTATGATTTAATTGGAAGAAAATATGAAATAGAAATACCTAAACAGCATATGTTGCAGTTTTAAAATCATCCCCACAAGCATTAATCCACCTAAGACTACAAAACCTCCCCCTAAAATGTTAAAGTAGTAACTTAACGACATTCATTTATACATGCTAAAAGCATTACTATAATCAACATTTCAGGAGGCAAAACAATGGCAATGAGCAACAACGATATATTAAAAAGAGTAAGGTACGCTTTAGATATAAGAGATATAGATATGGTAGAAATCTTTAAACTTGGTGGTATGGAAGTAACGAAAGAAGACGTAGTTGATATGCTTACAAAAATAAAGAGAGCTCCTCAGCATGAAGCTGAAAATGATGATGTGCCTGAAGATGAGTACGTATTAACATGCGATATGATGATGTTAGAGGCATTTTTCAATGGATTTATTACTTTAAAAAGAGGGAAGCAAGATCCGAAACCAGGACAACCGGCACCTGTACAAAGCAAAGAGAGTGCGAATAACCTTCTTCTAAAGAAAATGAAAATTGCACTATCTTTAACGAGTGAGGATGTACTTGATATATTAGATAGCGTAGGCGTTACGGTAACAAAGGGAGAACTAGGAGCCCTATTAAGAAAAAAAGGTCATAAAAATTACAAAGAGTGCGGCGATAGATACGCAAGGAATTTCATTAAGGGATTAGGCGTAAAGTATAGAGGGTAATGAGTCTGCTAAAGCGGTAAATGATATAATAGATAGAGTAGGGCGTTCGTATCCTACTCTTTTTTATTTGTAAAATAATACACTAGGTGATGAAATGGTACATACATATTTAGGTGAAACGATTAATTTTCATATAACTTATAAAAAGAAAAAGTCGGTGCGTCTTTTTGTAGATTCATACGGAAATGTAGAAGTGCAGGCTCCAAAGGGAACCCCTGTTGAATACTTAGTCCAGTTGCTAGAGGAGAAATGGGATTGGATTCAGAAAACACGTAAGGAAATGCAGGAGCGAGAGCTTGGACCACAGGAAAAGGATTACGATCAAGGAGAGGGCTTTCTGTATTTAGGAAATACGTATCCGATACAGATTTCCCAAGATGCAAGTATTACGCAAGACAATGCAGTGTTTGAAGGCAATAAGCTACATATTTATGTGAAAGAGCTTAAGGATGAGAAGATACAACAAGCGTTAAAACGATTTTACTATAAGCAGTGTAAGTCATTAGTAGAGAAGAGTATTAAAGCGCATCAAAGTAACTTCAAAACAAAGCCTCGTTCTATTCGTATTACAGATAGTAGCCGCACATGGGGCACTTGTGATTCAAATTTACAGCTAACATTTAATTGGAAGCTGGCGATGGCACCACAGCAAGTAATTGATTACGTAGTTGTTCATGAAATGTGCCATATGGTTCATTTAAATCATGATCGCTCTTTTTGGCGTCTTGTCGGGAAAATAATGCCTGATTATAAGGAAATGGAGAATTGGTTAGCGTTATCTAGTTGGAAGATGACGGTTTAGTAGTGCGCTTTATATAGGTTGCGGTTATTGTCAATACTTGTCGTTAAGTCGATATATCTCAAAAATCGCTGATATATTTGGAGTTGCAATCGATATGTTCAATGAAGAGAAAGTGAAAGGAGATGTCACAGTAGACATCTCCTTTTTTCTTACGTAGCAATCATCGCCCAAACTTCACAACAAAATCTCCGTCCACTTTCTCCATTTCATACCCGCGATACCCCTCCGAAAGCAACGCCTGCTGTCCACCAGCATCGCTCATCGGAATGCTCTTAATATCTATCCAATTTTTCTCTTTGTCCCCGCGTAATTCCTTCACAAAAATATACCGCATACTTCCGCTATACTTCTCTTTCAGCGCAGCAATCTTCATCCCTTGCGCGAACTTATCCTTTAAACTCGGAATGTTAAAAGGGGCAACGGTGCAGCAAACATAGTCGTATTTGCTATCTTCTTTTTGTAATTCGTTCATAATAACTGTCGCTAATATTTTTTGCATCCCATTTCCTCGGCAGTTCGGATGAACATTTGAGATTTCTTGATAGATGACGCGATGTAGTTCGCTTTCTGGTATGCCAATATCAAGTCCTAAATGTTCATCGTCGATAGGAGGGACGAGTAGGGCACGAAATGCTATAAGTTCGTTTTCGATAAAAGCACCGATCATCATGCCGTTTCCTTCTAGAATGTATTGAAATTCTTCTAACGAGAGTGGTTGTAAGCGACTTTTATCCTCTAGCGCTTCAACTACAACGTTTTGTAGTGATAAGATTTGATCGATGTGCTCTAGTGATAGTAATGTAACGTGAAATGGATCGTTATTTTGTTTTAATGATCCTTTGTATAGAACTGTCATGCGTTAGTCCTCCTTTAGCGTACAACGTCTTGAAAGACGGTTAGTTCTTGTAATGTATCTTCATTTATTTCAATGCCGAGTCCTGGCTTTTCGTTTAAGCGAATAAATGGTACATCGTAATGTAAGTTTCCGATGTCTTTTGTGAACTTTAATGGGCCTGTAAGTTCAACGCTCGTAATGATTTTTTTCGAGAAAGCGACATGGAATCCTGCGGAAGAGGCAACGGATGATTCGACCATGGATCCAACTTGGCATTCAATGCCGGCCATTTCTGCTTGGTGAGCGAGTTTTACAGCGGGATATATGCCACCGCATTTCATTAGTTTTATATTTACTTTATCAGCCGCGTCTAATTTAATGATTTGGCGCATTTCACGAGAACCTTTTAATCCTTCATCAATCATAAGCGGAAGGTCTGTTTTAGAACGAATGTGAGCCATTGCGTCAATATCGTCTGCGACAACAGGCTGTTCAATCCAGTCGATGTTTACATGACCTAATGAACGAAGTGCGGTTAATGTGTTGGCGCTATTTTTCCACCCTTGGTTTACATCAACACGAATTGCAATATCATTTCCTACACGTTCACGTACTGCTTCAATTCTTTTTACATCTTCTATTACATTTGTACCGACTTTCATTTTGAAAGATTGGTAACCTTTTTGAATCATGGAAGCAGCTTCTTCAGCCATGTCTTCAGGTTCGGCGATACTTAAGACGTGAGTGACAGGGAAGTCTTCATGGTAGCGTCCGCCAATTAATTGATATACAGGTTGATTTAGTTTTTTGCCCATTATATCAAAACAAGCAATATCAATCGCGGCCTTCGCGGTAGGCACACCGTAAATTGTATTGTCCATCATATCGTGTATTTTCTCGATATTCATTGGATTTTGCCCGATGAGCGCAGGAGCAAGTCTATGTTTTAAAGTATGGAAAGTACTTTCCCATGATTCGCCTGTAACGTGATCATCAGCAACGCCCTCACCGTAACCGATAATGCCATCATCTGTTTCCATTTTGACGATAATAGAAGGCATATCAGAATAAGAACCATAACTAATAACAAATGGATCGCGAAGTGGTAAACGAATTGCATAAAGATGAATAGCTGTAATTTTCATTAGGTAGAGACCCCTTCCTGTTTACAATAGTTTTGTACATTTGATATAGTTGACGTTAAATAGTCGTTAATTAATGATAAGGAGTTAGAGAAATGATGATAAAAATTGCAGTCGTCGGTTCAAAAGAGTTTATGGAGACACTTTTACCTATTGCTCATAAACTAGAAGAAATAGAGATTGATCCATATATTTACCTTCATCCTGCAGAATCTTCTGAACTATTAAAGCGTTTAAAGCCTTGTGACTTCATCTTTTTCTCAGGTGCTTTACCTTATTATATGGCAAAAGAAATAAGAGAACAATTACGAATTCCAAGTACGTATTTACAGCAAGATGAGACAACTGTCGTATCTTCTATTCTTTCTGTCATGTATCACCAAGGTATTCAACCACATAAAATTTCAATTGATTTAGTAGACCGCTCATTCATTACAAATGTGTTCCATGATATTGGTATAAAAGAAAGTCCACAAGTGTTTGATTATGAAAATATGCTGTGGAGTAAAGATGAAATAAATAGAGTGATTGATTTTCATGTAGCTAAATATCAATCTGGAGAAGCTCATTTAGCTTTAACTAGTATTCATGCTGTCTATGATGAACTTCAAAAAATAGGTATTCCTTCAGAGCGTATGATAGATCCGAAGCAATCCATTATACATGGGTTAAAAGATGCGAAAATAAAAGCTGAGTTAGCAAAAAGCCATTCAGCTACTGTTGGTGCTTGTATGATTTCTTCTTTAGACTTACGAGAAGGTTTGCTTGCGCAATTAGATGTCATTTCAAAAGAATTGCGTGGTTCATTTAAAAGAGTTGATGAAATGACGTTCATTTTGTATACGACTCGTGGTGATATTGAATCGATTATAAAAACAAATGTGATAAATAATTTATTTGCGAGTATAGAAGGAACGATAGCTATTGGATTTGGTTACGGAAAAACTGTGAAAGAAGCGGAGCAAAATGCTAAAATCGCTCAAAGTTTCGCGAAGAATAATACAATAGACCACTGCTTTTATATACTAACAAGTGATAAAGAACTATTTGGTCCGTTCCCGAAAGAACAGAGAGTACAAAGTTTGAAGAATGAAAACCCGGAACTCATGAAAATAGCGAAGGAAACGAAACTTAGTCCAGCAAACTTATCAAAAATTATTCAATTTAGTCAATCACATCCGTCATTGAAGTTCACAGCAGCAGATCTTTCTGAATACTTACAAGTGACTCGCCGATCAACAGAAAGGCTATTAAAGAAACTAGTTGATTATGGGTATGCTCATATTTGCGGCGAGGAAATGCCCTATCAACAAGGGCGCCCTCGCGCAATATACGAACTGAATTTACCATTATCTTTAAGCTTCTAGTTGAGCTTTTTGTTTTTTGAGTAGTTCTTCTTTTTCAATATCAGATAGTTTCGTAATTGTGAGACCAGTTATGCCGTAAATGATTGAAATAATAGGTACGATGAAATTCAATATAGCATAAGGAGCATATTCGAATGCGCCCACTCCAAGTGTTGCGAGTATAAATACACCACATGTATTCCAAGGTACGAAAACGGAAGTTAATGTTCCGCCATCTTCTAATGCTCTGGATAAATTTTTAGAATGTAGTCCTTTTTCTGTATATGCATTTGCGTACATTCTTGAAGGAACAACAATTGAAATATATTGTTCAGAGCAAGTAAGGTTTGTTGCAAAGCAAGATGCGATAGTAGAAGCGATAAGTCCTTTTGCTGATGTCGCTAATTTTAAAATTTGATTTACAATTGAGCGAAGAATACCAGTATGCTCTAGTACTCCTCCGAAAGTCATAGCGACAATTGTCATAGAAACGGTATTCATCATCGAATCTAAGCCACCGCGGTTAAAGAGTTCGTCTACTAGCTTGTTGCCAGTGTCTATAACAAATCCATTTTGGAGTGCACCGACAGAAGCGGAGACAGAACCGCCTTGAATAAAGACTTGTGATAAGAATCCTAAAATAATACCTACGAGAATAGCTGGGATCGCAGGAACCTTTTTAGCGACCAATACCATAACGACTACAGGTATGATTAATAGGAAAGGTGAGATAACAAAGTTTTGTTGCAATACTTGTAACGTTTGATCGATACCTTTTGCATCAATATTGTTAGCGCCGAAGTTTTTTCCTAAGAATGCATAAACGATAAGAGTAATAATTAAACCTGGAATTGTAGTAAATAACATATGACGAATATGTGTGAATAAATCTGTATTTGTTAATCCTGCGGCTAAGTTTGTCGTGTCTGAAAGCGGTGACATTTTATCGCCGAAATAAGAACCGGAAATGATAGCACCGGCAACCATTGGAGCTGGGATTCCCATACTTAGGCCAATTCCCATTCCTGCAACACCAATTGTTCCCATTGTAGACCAAGAGCTACCGATAGCTAATGCAACAATAGAACAAATAATTGTAATTGAAACTAAAAAGAGCGATGGAGTTAAAAGATTTAAACCGTAATAAATCATTGTTGCGACGATTCCGCCGCCAATCCAAGCACCGATCGTTAAACCTACTAGGATAATGATAACGATAGCGGGTAATGCGAGGCGAATTCCTTTATACATTGCTTCTTCAATATCGTGCCATTTGTAACCGTAACGCCAAGCGACGATAGAAGCAACGGTTGTACCAATAATAAGTGGGACGTGAGGGCTTTGTTTTAATACAACAATGGTAACCATCATAACTGCAACTGTAATGATAATAGGGATTATTGCTACGCCAAAAGGTATTTCTTTTTTCATAAACTGCCTCCTCATTATGTATGTTTGTATTTTTAGAATTGTCGCAAAATAGACGTTATTAAATTATAATAACTAAAAACTGATATGAGCGTCAATAAAAAACAGAAAATAAGGAATGTTCTATCGTTATAAAGTGAGTGGAAATAAGTTGTCGATCATATTTAAAAAATAAACAATTGACTTTTTTCTTAAAATTCAATATGTTCATAAAAACATCTGTTTTTCATAAGTATAATTAACCTGAATGGTTTTGGAATTTGGGAAGGAGAATGTAGCTTTGAAAACATTAGAACTACAAGAGAGGTTAACTGAAATTTTTCAGCATTTACATGAAAACCCTGAAGTGAGTTGGAAAGAGTATGAAACGACGGCGTATATTACTAACTTTTTAAAAGAAGAAGGAATTTCATATAAAATATTTGATGATTGCCCAGGTGTGATTGCTGAAATTGGAAGCGGAAATCCAGTTATTGCGATTCGTGCCGATATGGATGCACTTTGGCAAGAAGTGGACGGAGAGTTTAAAGCGAATCATTCATGTGGTCACGATGCTCATATGACAATTGTGATGGGGCTTATTTTACAATTGAAAAATATGAGATGGGATAGTGGAACGGTTAGATTTATTTTTCAGCCGGCAGAGGAAAAAGGAAATGGTTCTTTAAAGATGGTAGAGAAGGGTGCCGTGGATGATGCAGATTTCCTATTCGGTGTTCATTTGCGCCCTATTGAAGAACTACCTTTGAAACAAGCTGCCCCATCTATTCGTCACGGAGCAGCAGGATTTTTAGAAGGAACAATTCATGGAGATGATGCACATGGGGCACGCCCGCATCAAGGGATAAATGCAATTGATGTCATTTCTATGATCAATATCGGTTTAAAAAATATATGGCTACCACCGCAAAGTTCATATTCAGTGAAGATGACAAGGTGCCAAGCTGGTGGGGATAATCTAAATATCATTCCTGGTAACGGGCATTTTAGTTTAGATGTAAGGGCAGAAAATAACATATTACTAAATGAATTGAAGCAAAAAATAGAGCGAGTAATTCTGTCGGCTGAATCAATGGGATCTAAAGTATCTTATGAGTGGATCGATCTCGCACCAGGAGCTGAAGTTTCAGAAGAAGCTGAGCGCTTTATGCGAAAAGGCATTCTTGAAGTATACGGGGAAGAGGGATGCACTGGACCACTGTATACGACAGGAAGCGATGATTTCCATTACTACACAGTGAAGAGACCGCATTTAAAAGCTGTCATGCTGGGACTAGGGGCAAACCTACAACCTGGATTACACCATCCGTATATGAAGTTCGATCATAGTTGTATTATGGATGGAGTAGAAATATTAAAACAAACTGTATGGAAAGTATTAGAGGACAGGGGCTAGATAGCTCCTGTTTTTTTGTAGGAATTTGTCGGCAAGTCGATATCTCTTGTCGAAACGTCGATATATTTGAAGTTACGATAGATATATTCAGAAAATCGTCGATATAATTTCACGTATCAATTAATTCCATGGGAAATTCCTCTCCAGTACATGGTGTATAATAATAAGTACCATTTTCTAATAGGAGCAGACGAATGAACGAACAATATTACGATGCTGTATTACATATAAAAACTGTCGGTGAGCAAAAGGGCTTTAATAAATCTATGCATTATCACCGTTATGAACCGACGCCATATAACGGATTAGATGAACTATTAAATCAATATGAAATAAGAAGTAGCGACCGAGTTGTAGACTTTGGATGTGGAAAAGGACGATTAAACTTTTACATGCACCATAAGTGTGGTGCTTCAGCGGTTGGAATTGAAATGAATGAAGAGTTTTATAAAGAAGCAATGGATAATCTAGAGCGCTATGCAAGAAAGGTAAGAAACAGTAAGGATAAAATTGGGTTTGAATGTTGTTTAGCGCAGGAATATGAGATTGATCCGCGTGATAATCGGTTTTATTTCTTCAATCCATTTTCTGTACAAGTATTTATGAACGTAGTAAATAACATTTTACTTTCGGTAGAGGAAACAGCGAGAGAAGTGGATATTATTTTATACTATCCTTCTGAAGATTATATTTTCTTCTTGGAGAATCAGACTGCGTTTGAGCTGAAGAGGGAAGTAAGGTTGCCTGGGGCTTATGAGAAGAATGGGAATGAGAGGTTTTTAGTTTATATATTAAGATTATAAAAAAGCAGGTGCCTGGGCACCTGCTTTTCTTTACTCACGTCTATATAATTAGTTACGGATTAAGTAATCAAATGCACCTAAAGCTGCGTTTGCACCTGAACCCATAGAGATGATGATTTGTTTGTACGGATTATTTGTACAGTCACCTGCAGCAAACACTCCTGGTACGTTGGTAGCGCCGTGCTTGTCTGTTACGATTTCACCGCGAGCGCGTTCAACTGTTTCGCCTAACCAGTCTGTGTTTGGAACAAGACCGATTTGTACGAATACACCTTGTAATTCAACGTGATGAACTTCTTCAGTTTCACGATCGATGTAAGAAATACCGTTTACTTTATCAGTACCAGTGATTTCTTTCGTTTGAACGTTTTTCAGAACAGTTACGTTTGGTAAGCTGTTAAGACGCTCTTGTAATACAGCATCAGCTTTTAATTCTGGCATGAATTCAAGAACAGTTACGTGCTTAACAATACCTGCTAAGTCGATAGCTGCTTCAATACCAGAGTTACCTCCACCGATAACTGCTACGTCTTTTCCAATGAATAATGGACCGTCACAGTGTGGGCAGTATGCTACACCTTTATTTTTGAACTCAGCTTCACCTGGTACGCCAACGTTACGCCAGCGAGCACCTGTTGAAACGATTACGCTCTTACTTTTCAGAATAGCGCCGTTTTCAAGTTCCACTTCAATAAGTTCTTTTTTCTCTAAACGTTTTGCACGTTGTAGATTCATTACATCGATGTCGTATTCTTTTACGTGCTCTTCAAGGCTTGCTACTAGCTTAGGACCTTCAGTGCGTTTTACGCTGATGAAGTTCTCAATACCCATAGTATCCATTACTTGACCACCGAAGCGCTCAGCAACGATACCAGTGCGGATGCCTTTACGTGCTGCATAAATTGCTGCACTTGCACCAGCAGGGCCGCCACCAACAACAAGAACATCGTATGGATCTTTATCAGAAAGCTCTGATGCATCTGGACCGTTACCCATTTTAGCTAAAATTTCTTCAAGAGTCATACGACCGCTTCCGAAAGATTCGCCGTTTAGGAAAACTGTTGGTACTGCCATAATGTCTTTGCTTTCTACTTCCTCTTTGAATGCAGCTCCATCAATCATAGTATGTGTAATACTAGAGTTTAGAACGCTCATTACGTTAAGAGCTTGTACAACATCAGGACAGTTATGACAACTTAGGCTGATATAAGATTCAAAATGATATTCGCCTTGAATGCTTTTAATTTGATCGATTAATTTTTGTTCAACTTTTGGAGCGCGTCCACTTACTTGTAGTAAAGCTAACACTAATGAAGTAAATTCGTGTCCTAATGGAATACCAGCGAATACGACACCAGTGTCTTCACCAGGGCGATTTACGCTAAAGCTTGGTGTTCTCTCTAATTCAACTTTTTCTACTGTAATCTTAGATGACATAGTAGCTAATTCGTCTACTAGAGCTAACATATCTTTAGATACGTCATCGTCTCCAGCGCTTACTTTAAGTAAAATATCGTTCTCCATTAACTGAAGGTATTGGGATAGTTGTGTTTTTATATCTGCATCTAGTATCATTTTGATCGAACTCCTTAGATTTTGCCTACAAGGTCAAGGCTTGGTTTAAGTGTTGCAGAACCCTCTTGCCATTTAGCTGGGCAAACTTCACCTGGGTTGTTACGTACGTATTGAGCTGCTTTAATTTTGTTTACAAGAATGCTTGCGTCACGGCCGATACCGTCAGCATTGATTTCCATAGATTGGATAACGCCGTCTGGATCGATGATGAATGTACCACGAGCAGCAAGACCTTCTTCTTCCATTAAAACGTTGAAGTTTGTAGTGATTGTGCGAGTTGGGTCACCAATCATAATGTATTCGATTTTGCCGATAGTTTCTGAGCTATCGTGCCATGCTTTGTGAGTGAAGTGAGTGTCTGTAGATACAGAGTATACTTCAACGCCTAAGTCTTTTAGAGTTGCATATTGGTTTTGTAAGTCTTCAAGTTCAGTTGGGCAAACGAATGTGAAGTCAGCTGGGTAGAAACAAACTACACTCCATTTTCCTTTTAAACTTTCGTCAGTAACTTGGATAAATTCTCCATTATGGTAAGCATTAGCTTTAAACGGTTTTACTTCTGTGCCGATTAATAACATATTAAAATTCCTCCTAAATGTTGGTTTTGAGCATCAAAAAATAGTGTGCTCATAAAATATATTTTTTAATTAACTATAATAATTCTAATTCGATATTAATTATCATATAGAAGTGGTTATTTTGTCAAGAGAATAAACCAACTTTATATCAATTTAATTAATATTTATTCTCAATTAAGGTTGTTAGAGAATGAAAAGGTAGTTTTCATGTAATCGATTTTCAATGAGTATATAAAAGAGTAGTGTGTATGTTAGAGACATGGTGTAAGTATAAATTGTTAGGAAGAGAATACTTCTTAGAAGTTGTGGAGTTGAAAAGGATTGCTTATTTCTATTTTACAAAGAATTGTGTGATAAATAAAATGAATTAGAATCTTTTTGAACAATTTTTGTCATCTCAAATATATAATTAGGAAGTATATTGCAATGATATAGAAACATTGACTCAAGGTGCTAACAAGATATAATAAAATCTAGATATACCTTTCAAAAAGAAGATATAATATAGGATGAAAAAATTTCAACCTATTATTTTTTATAGCTTTTAGAAAACGCTTACAATTGGTATGGAGGGGAAACCATGTCTAAGTTCACGAAGTATTTTTTAATGGAAGCTAATGATGTAATTGTATATGTGAAAGAGAAATTATGTAAGTTTGAGGATGCAAAGGGGTTACAGTGTAAAGAAATAGGCGATGGTAATTTAAATTATGTATTCCGCGTTTGGGATGAACAGAAGAATATTTCTGTCATTGTAAAGCAAGCTGGGCATACAGCAAGGATTTCAGATGAGTTTGAGTTGTCGACGAATCGTATTCGTATAGAATCAGATGTTTTGCAGTTAGAGGAGGAGTTAGCACCTGGGCTTGTTCCAGAGGTGTTTTTGTTTGATAGTGTGATGAATTGTTGCGTGATGGAGGATTTATCGGATCACGCAATATTGCGTACAGCACTTATAAATCATCAAATGTTTCCAAAGCTTGCGGATGATTTAACGACCTTTTTAGTAAATACACTTTTATTAACATCGGATGTTGTAATGAATCATAAAGAGAAGAAGGAGCTTGTGAAAAATTATATAAATCCTGAATTATGTGAGATTACAGAGGACCTCGTATACGCTGAGCCATTTACAAATCATAATAAGCGTAATGAGTTGTTTCCGTTAAATGAAGGATGGATTAGAGAGCATATTTATAGTGATAAAGAGCTTCGTATGGAAGTAGCAAAACTTAAATTTTCTTTTATGACGAATGCACAGGCGCTTATTCACGGTGATTTACATACTGGTTCTGTTTTTGTAAGAGATGATTCTACAAAGGTTATTGATCCTGAGTTTGCTTTTTATGGACCGATGGGATATGACGTTGGGAATGTAATGGCGAATTTAATGTTTGCTTGGGTAAATGCAGATGCAACCATGCCGCCCGGTGCTGAGAAAGATACGTATATGGATTGGCTACAATCGACAATGGTAGAGGTAATTGATTTATTTAAGAAGAAGTTTTTAGATGCTTGGAATATTCATGTGACAGAAATTATGGCGAAGGAAGAAGGCTTTAACGAAGTATATTTACAATCTGTATTAGAGGATACAGCTGCAGTGACGGGCCTTGAGTTAATTCGTCGTATTGTTGGGCTAGCGAAAGTAAAAGATATTACTTGTATTGAGAATGAGGAAGCACGTGCTAGAGCAGAACGCATTTGTCTTCAAGTAGCGAAGAAATTCATTTTACAGGCGAATCAATATAAAACAGGCACAAGCTTTGTAGAAACGTTAAAAGAACAGTCAATGCACTATGCGAAGTAAGGGGAGAAGATGATGGAAGAACAATTAATACCAATTCAGTGGAAAGATGATGCTTTAGTTTTATTAGATCAAACATTACTACCGAATGAGATTGTCTATGAATCTTTCAAGACAGCTGAAAGTGTGTGGGATGCCATTCAAGTAATGAAAGTAAGAGGGGCGCCAGCGATTGGTGTTTCGGCAGCTTATGGTGTGTATTTAGGAGCCAAGGAAGTTACTCAAAATACAGTGGAAGAATTGATAGAGGAAGTAAAAAAGGTATGTGCATACTTAGCAACATCAAGACCGACAGCAGTAAACTTATTTTGGGCACTTGAAAGAATGGAGGCAGTCGCGGCAGAGAACTCACATTTATCAATCGCTCAGTTGAAAGATAGATTACTAGAAGAGGCAAAAGAGATTCATAGAGAAGATGAAGAAATTAACCGTCAAATCGGAGAACATGCATTAACATTATTCCATGATGGAATGGGAGTATTAACACATTGTAATGCTGGTGCGTTAGCGACGACTAAGTATGGTACTGCAACAGCTCCAATGTACTTAGCGAAAGAAAAAGGATGGGACTTAAAAATCTATTCAGATGAAACACGCCCTAGATTACAAGGTTCAACGTTAACAGCATTAGAACTACAGCGGGCGGGAATTGATGTTACAGTCATTACGGATAACATGGCAGCTATGGTCATGTCACAAGGGAAGATTGATGCGGTAATCGTTGGGTGCGATCGTGTGGCAGCAAACGGTGATGTAGCAAATAAAATTGGGACATTAGGCGTATCTATTTTAGCAAAATACTACAACATTCCGTTTTATGTAGCAGCACCAACACCGACAATCGACTTAAAAACACCGACAGGAAAAGAAATTCCAATCGAGGAAAGAGATGCTTCTGAAGTGATTAATCGTTTCGGACAATATTCTGCTCCAAAAGAAAGTAAAGTATATAATCCGGCATTTGATGTCACACCACATGAAAATGTAACAGCGATTATTACGGAAAAAGGGATTGTAAAAGCACCGTTTACGGAGAACTTAAAAAATCTATTTCAATAAGTAGGTAGATTTAAAAAGTCAGTCATCATAAGCTTCATACTTAGGGGGATGTATATGTTATTACAAAAAGAAAGAGAAGAAATTGTAGCGTATGGAAAGAAAATGATTTCTAGCGGTTTAACAAAGGGGACAGGCGGCAATATTAGTATTTTCAATCGCGAGCAAGGTCTTGTTGCGATTAGCCCAAGTGGTTTAGAGTATTATGAAACAAAACCTGAAGATGTAGTTATATTAAACTTAGATGGTGAAGTGGTAGAGGGAGAGAGAAAACCGTCAAGCGAGCTCGATATGCACCTTATTTATTATAGAAATCGTGAAGATATAAATGCGCTTGTGCATACACATTCACCTTATGCGAAGACAATTGCATCATTAGGGTGGGAGCTTCCTGCTGTATCATATTTAATTGCTTTCGCAGGCCCGAATGTACGCTGTGCACCGTATGAAACATTTGGTACGAAGCAATTAGCAGATGCTGCTTTTGAAGGCATGATCGATCGCCGTGCCGTTTTACTTGAGAACCACGGTTTAATTGCAGGTGCAAATAACATAAAAATGGCGTTTACTGTTGCAGAAGAAATTGAGTTTTGTGCGCAAATTTATTATCAAACGAAAAGCGTCGGAGAGCCGAAGCTATTGCCAGAAGATGAGATGGCGAATTTGGCGAAGAAGTTTGAAGGATATGGGCAGCAGTAGAGAGTTATAGATTGTTTTTCTTCTGCAATAGTATTGAGGGGCTATTGCAGGAGATTTTTTATTTATAAATATTTAATCGGTTAAGATTATCGATTCACTGGAAAATGCTTTTCAATACTAATTAATATGTATCAAAATAGCCGTGAGCGAAAATATAATCACGGCTATTTTAGGAGTGTAATTATTTAGTTATATTTTTTAGCTGAGAATCCAATTTCCAGAAACCAATCCCAGAGAATAATGCTGCTAATGAACCAATAATTGCGGCAATACCGATATCTCCAAACATCATGCCACCCATTAATATACCGAAAATACCAATTAATATAAGAATAATAGCGATAGCTTTCATTTTATCTACCTCCTGTTGTTTTATTGTGCAGCAATATCGATAGTACTTCCTAATAAAATTATACTTTGTGTAGTACCACCACTCACATTATCAAAAGCATTTGTAGAAAGAGGCAATCCGACTGCTGTTACATAAGAGTCTTTAAATATATCCTTTAAATTACCTGAAAATATAAGTTGGAAGCTTTCGAAATCATCAGTTAGTATGTGAACATAGGTAAATGTTTCATTATTGAAGAGGTCTTCTTTAATTTCTACTACGGTTCCATTAATAGTTATTAATTTTTCCAAGTAAGGTGTTATATTCTTATCTAAATGTTTATAACTGATTGAATGATCAATTAAGCTTTTAGTTGCATTTACATCGGCATCTACTTTTGCTGGAAATAAATTCAAATGCCCATTAATAAATGTACTGCTAGTTTTATTTAGAGAAGAATGTTGCCCAGGTAAAGATGATAGGTATTGTTTATATGTATCTACTTGAGGATTTTTTGTGTTTGTTGTATTGTTTTTGACACTATCTTTAGGGTCCTCAGAAGCTTTAACTGGTGTATCGCTAGAGTTTGACGAATTATTTGATCCTAAGGCAACAGTAATGAAGAGTATTCCAAAACATAGTCCCATATACTTTAACCACTGTTTAGTTTGATTGTTCTTTTTAATCATTGATATTATAACCATGATTAAGCATACAATAATACCAATTAAAGATGTTAAACCTAAAAAAGCCTCCATGTAAGAGTATTCCTCCTTTAATATAATAAAAGCACTATATAATAATATATTATTTGTAAGATTATTTCTACCATATAAAGTAAAAAAACAGTATATTTTTACTGTTGAATGTAATAAGTAAGGCATTAATTGAGAATGAGTTGTATCAATTATTGAAGTATATGACGATTATAATTTTGATGGATAGTGTGATTATTATATATAACAAGAGACAGTGTTTATTTACTTTGGCTGGGCTCATCGATATGTATAAGAGCAAGCAGATAATAACTCTAACATTGTAAATGAGTATAAAGAAACACCCTCAAGAAAAAATCTTGAGGGTGTTTCTTACGCCTTTTTAAGCAACAAATACATAAAGTAAGGAGCGCCAATTAAAGCAACAACAATACCTGCTGGGATGCCATTAGGTTCAACGATGTTTCGGCCAATTGTGTCTGCTAATAACAATAGCCATCCGCCGATTAAAAGAGAAATCGGCATGAAAATTTGATGTCTTGGACCTACTAAAGATTTTGCGATATGAGGAGCCATTAGTCCGACAAAGCTAATTCCTCCTGTTACGGAAACAGCTGCAGCAGCAAGCGCAACGGCTGCAACTAATAAGTATCGGCGTTCTTTTTCAATTTCAATTCCAACGCCGATTGCGACTGGTTCGTTTAATGCTAGAATGTTTAATCGATTTGCTTTATAGAAAACGAACGGAATTAATACGATTAACCATGGGAGCATTGCTAAAACGAAGACCCAGTCATCTCCCCAAATATTTCCGGCAATCCATTTGGCGATAAAGTCCACTTTCATACGATCAGCGGATGAAATAAGGACAATCATCATTCCAGATAGTGCAAATGAAAAACCAATACCAGTTAATGTTAGTCGGATTGGTTGAAGTCCAGTTGATTTACTATAAGAAAATACGTAAATTAGAACAGCTGTCAGAAATGCGCCGATAAATCCAACAACAGGTAGTAAGTAAAGAAATGAACCTACATCTATTGGAAAGTATAAAAAGAAAATAGCAACAGCAACACCAGCCCCGGAGTTGATTCCGAGAATACCAGGTTCCGCTAAATCATTTCGGGTAATACCTTGCAGGATAGCACCTGATAAAGCGAGAGCCATACCAGCTAATAATGTAATAACAATTCTAGGTAGTCGTAAAGAGTATAAAACAAACTCCTCTTTAAAAGTCCCTTGTCCCATTAATGTTGGGAGTAGTCGATCATAAGATAAAGATGCTGAACCAAGTCCCATTCCAACTACAATGGTGGTGATGGTCAGTATTAGTAAGGCGAGTATAATAAGACGTTGTTTTCTTAGAATAGATTGCATCATGAGAATGTTTTTCCTCCTTTACGTACAACGAATAGGAAGAATGGCAGTCCAACAATTGCGACAATAGCGGCAACTGGTGTTTCGTACGGAGCGTTAATAGTACGTCCGACTGTATCTGCAAGTAGCATAAAGGAAGCTCCAGCAATTGCTGACATCGGTATAACAAATCGGTAGTCCGGCCCAACAATTGGACGTACCATATGAGGCACCATTAAACCGATAAATGCCATATTTCCGACAAGAGCTACAGAAGCACCAGCAAGTAAGATAATAATGATAAAGAGAATGGTTTTAATAACAATAATTTTTTGACCTAGCCCAACAGCAACTTCTTCACTGAAACTAAGTACTGTCAATTTTCTTGCAAATAAGATAGCGATAAAGATACTAATTGAAATGACTGGAATAATAATTTTTAATTGGCCCCAAGTTGTTCCAATTACGCCCCCAGCAGTCCAAAGTGATACCTCTTGTGAAATTTTAAAATAAATGCCGACACCTTCTGAAATTGCAAGCAAAAATGCTGAAACGGCAGCCCCTGCTAATACAATTCGAAGAGGAGAAAGTCCGCCTTTTTTCACCATGCCAATGCCAAATACCATAATTGCGCCAATTGCAGCACCGATAAAGCAAGCAAATGTTAAGTAAAGATAGCTAATGGAAGGGTTAAAGGCTAGCGTTAACGCAAGTGCAGCATTTGCTCCACCAGATAGCCCTAATAATCCAGGGTCTGCAAGTGGGTTTCGTGTTAATCCTTGCATAATTGCCCCAGAAACAGCAAGTCCAGCTCCTACAAAAATAGCAGCTACTTCACGTGGTAAACGAATTTCGCGAATAATAGATAGTTTGTCCCCTTTAGCGGAGGAAGTGAGTGCTAACCATACATCTTTTATTGAAGTATCTGCAGCCCCTAATACCATTGCCACCATAAAAATAAGAAAGAATGCAATTATGCTCAAAATGAGTTTGTATGTAAAAGCTATAGAACGTGGATTGTCGTGATCTTTTGTCATTCGTTTCACATCTTTTCTGTTCATAGAATAAAGGAAGAGGAATTCTTAATTTAAGAATTCCTCATGTTTGTATTATTTACCAAGAAAGCTCTTCTTGAAGAAGTCTAGTTGGAAATCTAATGTAAGTGGATCATTGAAATAGAATTCCATCATGTTTGCTTCGTATACGCGATTATTTTTTACTGCTGGGATGTTTTTATATGATTCTGTCTCTTGGAATGAGTTATCAGTATCTTTGTTTTTACTTACGATTAAGTAATCACCAGCAAACTCAGGTAATACCTCAGTAGATAATGCGTAGTAACCTTCTTTTAATGCTTTTTCTTTTACTTTTTCAGGCATTTTTAATTTCATTTCTTGGTACAGAATTTCTGTTCCACGGCCCCAGTTTTCGCCGTATACATAAAGCTGTTTGTTGAAGTTTTCTACAACAGAAACTGTTGCATCTTCACCGATTTTTGCTTTAATTTCTTTACCAGCGTCTTGTGCACGTTTCTTGAAGTCATCAACCCAAGTTTTTGCTTCTTTTTCTTTGTTTAATAACTTACCGATTTCTAAATGCTGTGTTAAGTAATCAACTTTTCCGTAAGTGTATGTTACAGTAGGAGCGATTTTCTTTAACTTATCAACATTTTTAATATTTGATAAACCAATGATTAAATCTGGATTTAGTTCAGCGATTTTTTCAACGTTTTCATCTGATACTTCAGCAACATCTTTAAGTTTGCTATCAAAACGTGGGTTTTGTTTAGACCATGAATCTACCCCAACAAGATTTACATCTAATGACATTACGTTACCAGCGAATGATGATAAAACAACAACACGTTTTGGGTTTGCGGGAACTTCTACTTTACCATTTTCAGATCGGTATGTAATTGTTTCTGATTTACTGCCTTTTGCATCGTTCTTTTTGTCTGTAGAGCCATTGCTACAAGCACTCATAACAAGAACGAAAAGAACTGTTAGTGAAATAAATAACTTTTTCATCGTCTTTCTCCTTTAACATAGATGATATGTGTATACAATAATTTGTTTAACTGCGATCTTTTTGAATGAGTAGTGGTAATGCAAAATGTTCATTAAAAATCTTGAATATGAGATTTTGTAATATAGTATTAACCATATTAATAAAAGAAGATGTAATCTCAAATTTGCTAATTATTAACAAATTGATAATGATTATCACTATTGATTCTTTAAATAATATAATTTTATATAGGTGTATTGTCAATAGTAATTTTGATTGTAAAATTTGCGGAAACAGGTTATATTTTATTGAGAATGATAATCAATGATTAGTAGCTGAGGAGTGAAGGTTAATGAATAGAGAAGAATTGTTTGATGTAACCGTGATAGGCGGGGGACCTGCAGGGCTTTATTCAGCTTTTTATAGTGGACTCAGAGAGATGAAAACAAAAATAATAGAATTTCAACCACAGTTAGGTGGAAAAATACATGTTTATCCGGAGAAAATGATTTGGGATATTGGCGGATTATTACCGGTTACTGGTGAAAAGTTAATTGAGCAACTTGTACAACAAGGGTTAACATTTCAGCCGGAAGTTGTATTGAATACAAAGATAGAATCAATTATTCGTAATAAAGATGGTATTTTCACGTTAAAAACAAGTACTGGAGAAGAACATTTTTCAAAAACAGTGATCGTTGCAACTGGAAGTGGTATATTAAATCCACAAAAGTTATCAATAGAAGGTGCGGAGCGATTTGAAGTATCAAATTTAAATTATACAGTTAAATCGTTAAAACGTTTCAAAGATAAAACGGTCATTATTTCAGGCGGAGGTAACTCCGCAATTGATTGGGCAAATGAGTTAGAACCAATTGCGAAAAAAGTTTATTTAACATATAGAAAAGAAGAATTATCTGGTCATGAAGCACAAGTGAAGCAACTTATGAATAGCTCAGCGGAGTGTTTCTTTAATACCTCTATTACAAAATTAATTGCTGGTGATAATCATGAAGCGATTGAATATGTAGAATTAACAAATCACGAGACAGGTGAAGTTGCCCATTTGCCTATTGAGGAAGTGATTATTAACCATGGATATGAGCGTGACATTACATTATTAGAAAATAGTGAATTAGACGTTGCAATTATAGATAATTATTATATTGCAGGGAATGCAAATAGCGAGTCTTCAGTAGATGGATTATATGCTGCGGGAGACATTTTAAAGCATGAAGGGAAATTACACTTAATTGCGGGAGCATTCCAAGATGCTGGAAATGCTGTAAATAAAGCGAAACAATTTATTCAGCCAGATGCAAGCGAGTATGGAATGGTTTCTTCGCATAATGAAGTATTTAAGAAGAGAAATCGTGAATTGATCAAGCAGATGATGAAATAATAAAAAACAAGTATACCCCCATTTACTTCTCTATTCGAATGATAAGAGAGGCAAATGGGGGTTTTCCTGTTTACTATATTTTCAATCATTATAATGACACCGGTTTCATTAGTTCATGTGGAATGAACGTTTTATTTGTAAATCTGCCTAGAAAACAATGAATCTATGTTTTGCTGACGCAGAACAGTATTACATTATGCTGTCCCTTTAGCTCGTTCGTTAGGAAATGGCATATTTAATATAGAAGCAATGTACTGTTTGCCATGCATGCGAGCTAATGATTCTAATATTTGACGGACGCGCTTTGTAAGATGTCCTTGTTCCTTTATAGCTTCACAATATGCGTCATAGAAAGCGTATTTAGCCCAAAGGAAATCATCTTGTTGGAATAAGAAATGATTTTTGTACCACTCCCTAATTGTATGGTAACAATTGTTTTCATGTATTGCTGTGCTTTGAGAAAGAATACGATCAGATAAAGATGTAGTTAAATGAGAAATTGTGTTTTCTGTTTCAGCCTGTAATGTTTTTTCTAACATTGTAATGATGTGACGAGTAGCCATATGTTAACTCTCCTTTGTGTAAATGGGTAATACCATTCTATATTTAAAAAATCCTTACTATATTATTATACAATAAATGGAATGCATCCACCTTCTTTTTAAATTGCATTTACAAAATCTTTTTTATTTGTTTACAAAAATAAAGTAAGATACAGTATATAGGAAAAAACAATAAAGGAATGAACGCGTTGTATATAACAGTAGAAGAAGCTGCGGAGTATTTGAATTTACCAAAGTCGTATATTGAAGAGCTAATTCAGCAAAAGAAAATTCGTGCGCTATTTGATGGAGAGCAATATTTATTAAATAAAGAACAATTCAATACACATTTAGAACAAATGGAAAAATATAAGCAATTAGTGGAAGAAATATTAAACGAACCAATTCCAGAAGATATGGATGTTAAAGACGAAGATTAAACGATGGGAAATCCCGTATGAAGATATGCAGAAATGTATATCCATACGGGATTTTTTTGTTTAAAGATATCAAAAGCCTAAGGAGCTTTTAGCATTTCTTCGAATATTGATAGGTAGTAGTCTACCATGTTAAAAGCATATTTTTTTCTAGTTAGGACAAACATAGAGAACGTAACCTGTACAGATACATATACTATCAGTGCAAAAGCTTATAAATTAATGGAAGGGGTTTTCTCGTGAGTTTATTTCATTGGGATTTTTTGAAAGACTTAATTGGATCTTTTGTGAGAGTAAACAGGGGTGGTCCAGAATCTCAAAAAGGAACAATAATATCAGTATGTTCGGACTACTTCGTATTGCAGAATGAAAAAGGTGAACTGTATTACTATCAACTTAATCATCTAAAAAGTATTACAAAAAATGCGAAAGACTGTGGATCAAGTGATTGCGATTGGGAAGATTGCGCATGTGCAGAAGACTTTGAAGCACTACTTCAAAGCTTCAAATATTGCTGGGTGAAAATTAATCGCGGTGGTCCAGAGAAAGTAGAAGGTATCTTACAAGATGTTTCTTGTGATTTCGTGACATTGATCGTAAAAGAAGAAATTATATTAGTTGCAATAAAGCATATTAAAAGCGTTAACTATAATGCTTTAGCATGCGGAGAGAGCGATGAGAGCGACGATAGTAGCAGTAAAGAAAGTAGTAGCAATAATTCAGGTCGCGCTCGTGCACAAAGACAATCAAGTAGAGGAAGATAATAAGAAAGGGGGATACAAAATTGGAGAACGTATTATGCTGTGACCAAATTAAATGTTTAGTTGGTGAGACTGTAAAGGTAAACCTTCGTGGACCAGAAAGTCGAGTGGGTGAGCTCGTATCGTTAGGAAAAGATTATCTAACGTTACAATTACCTCATGGTGAATTAGTGTATTATCAGTTGAAACATGTGAAGAGTCTAGTTAAGAAAGTGAAAGAAAGTAAATGTGGCGATTGCTATAGTTCATGTTTCTGCTCTGATGAGGATACTTTTTTAGATATATTAAAAGACTTGAAGTATAAGTGGGTAAAAATTAATCGTGGCGGTCCAGAATGTGTGGAAGGTTTATTAAGCGAAGTACATGCTAAATGTATTACACTAGTAAACTGTGATGAAGTTATTTATGTAATTAAGTCTCATATTAAGAGTGTGAGCCAAATAGTTAAATGTAAAAAGAATGAAGAAGAATAATGTTTGATAAATAAGAGGGGCATTATGGTTGAAGGTGAAGAACGATTTCTTATTTCGGATAGTACGAAAAGGAAGTCCTTACTATTCAGACGGAACATTGCCCCTGATTATTTTTTGAAATGAAAAATAGGAAAGCAAAAAATTTATAGGAAGGAGGATATAGATGAATGAGTTAAACAAAAGTATTGGAGAAAATATATATGTTAAATTAATCGGTGAAAAAAGATTTAAAGGTGTATTAATAGACGTGGGAAATGATATTGTTGTTCTTTACAATGGACAAGACTACGTATATATATCTTTATATCATGTACAATATTATAAATTTTTAAGACCACATGATGAAGAAATATTAAAACCAGATGTTGATTCTGTAATTAAGAGGGAGTCGCCTACCATTTCTTTAAGAAAAGTATTAAGTACTTCTAAAGGAATTTTTACAGAAGTTTATGTAGCAGGAAATGCTCCAATACATGGTTATGTTACAAGTGTAATGAACGATTATATTGTTTTTTATAGTCCAGTTTATAAAACAGTATATATATCTTTAAAGCATTTGAAATGGTTAATTCCGTATAAAGAAAATCAAGTCCCTTATGCCCTCAATAAAAATGAACTCCCCGTGAATCCGTTAAATATTACGTTAGCTAGAACATTTGAAGAGCAACTTATTAAAATGGCTGGCAAAATCATGGTGTTTGATTTAGGTGAGGAATCTAATAAAATCGGAAAAATGGCGAAGATTGATGAGGGGCATATTGAAATATTAAAAGCACGTGATGCAAAAATGTATGTGAATATTCAACATGTGAAATCTGTCCATTGTCCGTAGATTCGTTGAAAGGGCTGGCTTTTTCTTTTATATGTAGAAGAAAAGGTCGAGCCTATTTGTTTAGCTCGATTTGAATATGAGGGGAAAAATGAATTGAATAGAAATATGTTAGCCTGATCTATGAAGAGCTAATCTTGTGCAAAATTATAAAAAATATGTACGAGCCATTTTTTCATATATTCGATTTGTTTTTTTGAGGGAGAACTGTTCAACTACTATATTAAAGGGGTTTTGTTTGTGGAGCAGTTTTCAAATTCGTTATCGATTACATTACTTGGTAGTGCTGGTGGAGCAGCAAAAGCAGTTTTAGCCATTTTAAATCAAGCGATAGTAAATGAAAAGGACCCGATTTATGAATCGATAAAGAATGTTACATTTCATTTGGTTGATATAAAACAAAAAGATAGGACTTATTATGATGAGTTGTTTCCGAATTTGAAAGATCAATTGTTTTTATATGAAATCGACCTTCAAGATGTAGTGAAATTCAAACAACATTTGAAAGAAAAAAGTACGGGTGTTGTTATTGATGTTTCGGGGGCAGATACGATCAGAGTATTAAGCTGTTGTAATGAACTTGGAATTTGTTATATTAATTCAGCTTTGGAAAATGAAGCAGTAGATCAGGATGATAGTTTAATCGGTTTTCAGCTTACGGAAAGATATACGAGGTTTGAGAAGGAGAAAGAGAAATTTACAAATACAAAAGCAATTATAGGCTCAGGTATGAATCCAGGTGTTGTGCAATGGATGGTCGTTGAACTTATGAAGGAACGACCAAATGAAAAGCCAAGGGCATGCTATATAGTGGAACATGATACTTCATTTTTGAATGATACAGCACTGATAAAGCCTCATACACTTTATGCTTCATGGGCAGTAGAGCGATTTCTAGATGAAGCGATATGGAGCTATCCGATGTATATGAGTCATCATCGTCCCCTTTACTTTTATGAAGATGTATATGCTTCAGAGTATAAAGTAAAGTTAGGAGAGAAAGAGTTTCATGGTTGTTTAATGCCACATGAGGAAGTTTTAATTTTAGGGAAAAACTTCAATATGGAAGTGGGTTTTCTGTACCGAATTAATGAGTATACGACCAATGTAATTAGACAGAACTTAGATCGAGTAGAAGATTTATGGAATTGGAATCGTAAAGTATTTAATCCAGCGGAAGAAGAGATTGCAGGGGAGGACCTGGTTGGTGTGCTACTCGTTTATGAAAATAGCGAGACGTATATGTACAATGTAATGAATAGTAGCCAAGTTTTTCATAAATATAAAACGAATGCAACTTACTTTCAAGTAGGGTGCGGGATTTATGCAGGTCTGTGCAGTTTATTATTAGATCACTTTGGACAAGGTGCTTACTATGTCGAGGAATTATTATTAAATACAGAAAGTAAGTACGGCGAATATCTAAATTTATATATGAATAATTTTGTAATAGGACATAATAATTTTACGGATGGTCTGCTACATGATCGGGTAAGATGGATATAAGTTATAGCGAAAAGGAAGGAGAAATCTCCTTCCTTTTCGTATGATAAGGTTGTATATTGCCCTGAAAGCAATAATTTAAGGAGATAACACGTAGAGTTTTTGTATGGATCATAAGGAGTATTTATATGAACAAATTTAAAAGCTTGATACAGGAAATCCTTTTATATGTTGTACAACTAATGGAAAGTTATGCAGCGCAATATAGAGTGAGATTTCATTTGCAAGTAGATGGGAATCTACCTGTTATAAATGGTGATGATAAACAAGTAAAATAAGTGTTATTAAATATTATTAAAAACGGGATAGACTCAATGCCAGAAGGTGGGGAAGGCTTTTTATACAACAAAGGAGAATGGTACGGGACTGGGGTTAATGATTACATATAAAATTATTAAGGAACATCAAGGAAGTATCGCGATTCAAAGTAGCGTGGGAATAGGAACGAAAGTGGAAATTTCTTTACCGACAGTATAATGTACTAGAAGAAAATATTTTTCAGAAAAGTGTTCTTGTTGTGTAAATATAAACATTTTATAAAATGTTTAAAGAAGGGTTTTTTTTATAAAATACTTCGTTTATAATGGAGGAAAATATCGACATGAGATTTGTTATTCATGTAACGGTTCGGTAGTGTTAGGAAAAGAAGGGGTGCACGCGCATCCTTTTTTCTATGCAGATATTATGAAAGAGGTGGTATGATGGAATTAACATTAAATTCGACTGTATGCTTGCACACGATTCAATTTCGAAAAGAGCAAAAGAATTATATTGTAAAAGATACAATTACAGGAGAAAAATATGAAATGCCGCCACTTTGGATTGATGCATTGGCAATGATGCGTGACGGTTTTTTATTGGGAGAAATTGAGGAGAAATTAAAAGAAGATTATCCAGACGAAGAAATAAATATGTTAGCATTTACGAGGCAACTGTTAGAGCTAGAGCTTGTCGGAATGGTAGATGGAGAAGAAATAGCTTGTACAAAGAAGAAAGAGAAAGATTATTTAGCTTGGTTACGTCCTCGTGTTGAGCAATTCTTTCTTAGTTTAAATAAAAAAAATAGAAGCAAAGGTCAATGATGACCTTTGCTTTTTTGTATAGTTTGTTTAAAAAATTACAGCGAATGCCCTTGCAAAAGCACCGTCGCTATCTTTAATTTTTAAAGGTGCCGCTGAGAAAAAGAAACGTTTCGTGTGAATGGCATCTAAGTTTGTTAAGTTTTCAATTAAATAAATATTATTCCCAAGTAGTATGTGATGAATTGGTGATGTTTCTGTCGTTACCTCATCAGGAGAAATGAAATCTAGGCCGACCGATTTTACTTTTAATTGAACTAATTCCTCGGCTAATTCTTCAGAAAGATAAAAAGCTTCTTGTTCATACGCTTCTGTGTTCCATTTAGTAGATAGATTGGAGTGAAAAATAACAATATCTCCTTCTTTTATGTCAGCATTGTGCAATACTTCTTTAGGTAGTTTGCGTTCTTGTACATGAGTTACATCAATAAGAACAGCTTCGCCTATAAATTGATCTAGGGGTAATTGATCAATAGTCGTTGCGCCTGAAATGAAATGCGCAGGAGCATCACAATGCGTGCCAACATGAACGACAGAATGAAAATCTGTAACTTGATAGCCTGTCTCTTCAACGCTTGTAATGGCTCCTAAATTGATTTTTGGTGTTCCAGGGAATTGGGACATATTGTTTTCAAATGTTTGTGATAGGTCAATTACTTTCAATTTAAATACCTCCAATATATGTTTTGAAATATAAAAAACTCACCTTTCATAATCAAGAAAGATGAGTTTTGCACACAATAGTTACGTTTTATCTTTCAAAATGCAATGCATTTTGCAGGAATTAGCACCTATTCAGTTTGTATAAACTGAGGTTGCTGGGCGTCAAAGGGCCGGTCCCTCTGCCTCTCTTGATAAAGACATATTAAATTTTTGGTTCTGAATATTCATTGTATTTAAATTGTAATTCATTTCCTTTTTTCGTGCAATACAAAATAGGTATTCACCCAAATAAAGTTACTCGCATATTGTAGCTTATGTAAATAGAATGCTGCGAAGGAGTGAGTGCAGTGACAGGGAATGTATTGAATTATTACGCTGGTGGAAATACAGCTAGAGGATTTCATAATTTATATGATGAGAATTTGAAAGGGTTAGACAGATTATTTATTTTAAAGGGTGGTCCTGGAACCGGGAAATCTTCTTTAATTAAGGCAATAGGTCGTGAATGGGTTGAAAAAGGATATGATATTGAATTTTTACATTGTTCTTCCGATAATAAATCGGTTGATGGTGTAATTATCCCGAAGTTAAAAGTAGGAATTGTTGATGGAACATCTCCCCATGTTATCGAGCCGAAAATGCCAGGAGTTGTTGAGGAGTATATTAATTTAGGAGTTGCTTGGGACTCAGATAAATTAAGAAAGCAGAAGGTGGAAATTGAACGATTTGTTTCAGAAGCAAGCAAAGCTTTTCAAGCTGCTTACGCTTGTTTTCAAGAGGCGCTAATTATACATGATGAGTGGGAGAAAATATATATTAATAATATTGATTTTAATAAAGCAAATGACCTAACAGATCAGCTGATTCAGAAGCTATTTACAGATAAAGGCGGGAAACAATCGCTTGTGAAACATCGCTTTTTAGGAGCAGCTACACCAAAAGGAGCAGTTGATTTTGTTCCTAATTTAACAGAAGGATTACCACATCGTTATTTTATAAAAGGACGCCCAGGCTCTGGGAAATCAACAATGCTCAAAAAATTAGCTAAGGCAGCAGAAGAAAAAGGCTTTGCGGTTGAAGTATATCATTGTGGATTTGATCCAAATAGTCTTGATATGGTTATCGTAAGAGAGTTAGGGTTTGCCATTTTTGATAGTACCGCACCACATGAATATTTTCCGAGTCGCGAAGGTGATGAAGTTATAGATATGTATGCCCTGATCGTGACACCAGGGACAGATGAGAAGTATGCGACAGAAATTCGCGACGTGTCGATTCAATATAAAGCAAAAATGAATGAGGCGATGTCTTTCTTAGCGAAAGCGAAATCAGTTCGTGATAAATTAGAACGAATTTATATTGCTGCTATGGATTTTTCAAAAGTAGATGCATACAAAGAGGAGATTCAAAAAGAGTTTGAACGAATTGCGGTTAGTGTAAGAGAAAAGAACAAGTAAAAATAAGGAACTTTGGCAGGCTGTCGGGAATTTTCTGACAGCTATTTTAGTATGTAGTAAACTTAGTAATATATTTGTCGAATTTCCAAGGAAATAATCAAAAAATGGAGAGGGTATGAAATGAGAGAGAAAATTAGGTCGGAGTTAGAAAGAATTGAACAAGAGAATGATGTGAAAATTTTATTTGCGGTAGAATCAGGGAGTCGTGCTTGGGGATTTCCATCGAAAGATAGCGATTATGATGTTAGGTTTGTTTATATGCATCCGGTAGAGTGGTATTTATCAATTCATGATAAACGAGATGTAATTGAGTATCCGATTAGTGATGATTTAGATATAAGTGGATGGGATATTAAAAAGGCGTTACAACTATTCGCAAAGTCAAACCCAGCTTTACTTGAATGGATTCGATCACCAATTTTTTATTCGAAAAACACTCATTTTCCAGAACAGCTTCAGCAAATGAGTGATAAGCAATTTGATCCAAAAGCAACGATATATCATTACTTACATATGGCTTCAAAAAATTATCGTGAATTTTTGCAAGGTGAGAATGTAAAATCGAAAAAGTACTTTTATGTATTACGTCCTATTTTAGCTTGTAAGTGGTTAGAGGAGAAAACAACTTTGCCTCCTGTAGAATTCGATCGATTGATTACAGAATTATCATTAGAACGTAGTGTACTAGATGAAATTGGACAGTTGTTAATAAAGAAAAAGGCAGGTACTGAATTAGATATTGGATTGAAAATTGAGGTGTTGAACCAATTTTTAGAAGAACAAATTCATTACTATGAGCAATATGTAAAAGGAATTGAAAAGGGATCAGGGATTGATATTGAGAGTTTGAATACATTGTTTCGAGATATGTTGTTTGCAGTATATGAAAAAGAGCACAAGTGAGTTTGTGCTCTTTTTTATTTTGTAGGAATAAAGAAAACGGATATAGCTGCAAGAAGACCTGCAAATGAGAATAAGTAAAAATTCCATGCTAAGTCGTATTGCATTGTCATAATAATACCGACAAGAATAGGACCAGCAATTGCACCAACTCGGCCAAGTCCAAGTCCCCAACCTAAGGAAGTAGCCCGGATATGGGATGGGAAGTATTGTGTTACATATGCATTTAATATTTGAGTAATGCCGACTGATCCAATTCCAGCAAGACCAATTAAAAGATAGATGATTGTAACAGATGGTTTAATTGTTAATAGTCCAATACATATAGATGCCATAAGATAGGAGATGCTAATAACAATTTTAGCTCCTATACGATCCGCGATTGCTCCAGCAAATAACGCACCGATAGCGGCAGTAATATTTAGCATAAGTAGAAATGATAAACTAGATCCAAGAGGGTATCCTGCTTGGCGCATCATCTGGGGTAACCAAGTATTTAAACCGTATATTAAAAACATTCCCATTATATAAGTAATCCAAAAAAGTAGCGTTGCTTTTATGTATTCTTTTGAGAATAGAGTAAGAAATCCGTTTTTCTTTTGTGTATTAGCTGGTGTTTCAGGAATTTCATCTTTTTCATGGAATTCAATTTGAAAACGATTAAGAATTTGGTTCACTTCTTCTTGGCGATTACGTGATAATAAAAATTGAATGGATTCAGGTAAATAACGAATGATGAAAGGAATGAGGAGCAGTGGAATCATTCCGATGCCAAACATAATTCTCCATCCGAAATCTTCTAACATAAACATAGACAAAATAGCCCCTAACACGATCCCTAAAGGATAGCCAGTAAACATAAGAGCATAAATAAAAGATTGTCGCTTTTTTGGTGAATATTCAACAGTAAGTGCTGAAGCTGTTGGAATAACACCGCCTAATCCGATTCCTCCAATAAATCGAAATAGCCCAAATAATTCGGGGGAAGGAGCAAGTGCAGCTAGACCCATTGTGATAGAAAAAAGTGCTAAACAGCATATAAGTGTCCATTTTCGTCCAATTAGATCTGTAATGGTTCCAACTAGAATAGCACCAATAAACATCCCAAATAAAGCATAGCTAGCAATTGTACCAGCGTGTGTCGGTGAAAGTGCCCAGCTTTTGTCTTCTAGGAGTTTTGGTAGAACGGCACCGTAAATACCTAAATCATATCCATCAGCTAGAATGGCTAGCCAACAAATAAAAACAACAAGTTTTGTAATAGAGCTTGAAAAGACAGTTTCTGTAGATTCTAGATGAGGTGGAGCTGAAGGTTGCATAATGTTCACTCCTTTTGATTTATAGATAAATATATTATTTTATTTAATGTTAAAATTCATCTTCTTATGTCGAAATTTATCCCGCTTTAATGGGCAGTAAGACCCCCACCTCAAAATTCAGCGAAAGCAAAGAAGTTAGGTGGGGGATCAACTGCCCATAAAAGTCCGATTGGTTCAACTAATAATCAGTGGGGGATGAAGAAAACCCCCACTGATTAAAGTTTCACTTTATATCGATTTGTATTTTCATTCAGTAGGGTAATAATCTCATACAAGTAATTTGCCGCTCTATTTATTTTTAAAATACCTCTTGACACCAAATTAAATTATATCGCATAATATAAAAAATTAAACCGAA